>JAISDF010000234.1 GCA_031265025.1 Spirochaetaceae bacterium | reverse complement strand
CGTGTCATGCTTAAAGCTCTGCTGTTCGATATGGGGGGAACCCTGGAAGACGTGTTCCACCGGAGTGAATTTAACGAAGGCTGCGGCAAAAAGATACAGGACTATCTGGCGGCCCAGGGTATACGCATTGCCTTGAGCCCCGCCGCGATGATGGAGCATATAGAGTCCCGGAACAGGGAATACAGAAAATGGGGCCTTGAAAAGGGGATAGAACTCAGTCCCTTTGAACTCTGGTCCCAATGGCTGCTTGACGGACTCGTGTCAAACCAGACCCGTCTCAAAACCGTGGCCGACAACCTGGCAAATATCTGGGAGCGGAACTATTACAGCCGTTCCCTTCGTCAGGAAACCATGGTGATGCTGGAAGCCCTCAAAAAACAGGGCGTGGTAATGGGGATTATTTCCAATACTTCCTGCCTTACCCAGGTCCGCGAGATACTCCACGAATACGGCATACATGATTTTTTTGGCTGCGTATACCTGTCGGCGGTTTCAGGGTGCCGCAAGCCCAATACCGAGCTTTTTTTGGCCGCCGCCGCTGACCTGGGGGTTCTCCCCGGCGAATGTATCTATGTGGGAGACACTGTTTCCCGGGACGTGCGCGGCGCCCGGCTTGCCGGATACCTCGCGTCTATACGCATCAATTCAGAACTTACCGGAATTTCAGACGCCGGATTCGGGACAGAAGGGGAAGAAGCCGACTATCTTGTGGCGAAGCTCTCGGAAATACCGGAAATAGTAAAGGGCATACGCGGTTCCGGGGACGCGGACCGCAAGGAGGAAAAAGCATGAGCACAGCCCAGACGCCGGCCTTGGAGTCCTATTCGCAGGCAAGGAAGAT
The DNA here is from genome assembly GCA_031265025.1 of Spirochaetaceae bacterium. Classification (GTDB taxonomy): domain Bacteria; phylum Spirochaetota; class Spirochaetia; order Treponematales; family Breznakiellaceae; genus JAIRTD01. The sequence continues at coordinate 11,019 of JAISDF010000234.1, read as the reverse complement.
AAAAAATGCCCTGCGTAATATTATCACTAATCCTTACAATATTATTACGGTGGTATCCATAATTCTGCTTGCGTATCTGATCGTGGTTCCGCTTCTGGATATGATTACCACTACTTTTGCGATACAGCAGGTGGACCTGAGGCGTTTCCCCGGCGCCAATGTGGGGGATTTTACCCTGTACCACTGGAACCGCCTGATTAATTCCAATTTAAGCAGGGCCCTTTTGTGGATTCCCCTGCGGAATTCCCTGAGCATAGCCGTTACCGTTTCATTCCTGAGCATTTTGCTCGGCTCGCTGCTTGCCTGGCTTATGGTACGGAGCGATATGCCCTTCAAAAAGTTCTTTTCCCTGGCGGTTATTATTCCGTATATGCTTCCTTCCTGGTGTAAGTCTATGGCGTGGATTACGGTGTTTAAGAATTCGCGCATTGGGGGACGCATGGGATTTTTGGCGGCCCTGGGAATCGAAACGCCCAACTGGCTTGCCTACGGGCCCGTCCCCATAGTTTTGGTGCTGGTGATACACTATTATGCCTATGCCTATCTCCTGGTTTCGGCGGCCCTCAGCTCCCTTAACAGCGAGCTTGAAGAAATGGGCGAGATTACCGGCGCGTCAAAGCTCCAGATCTTACGGAAGATAACCATGCCCCTGGTGCTCCCCGCCATACTTTCTTCGGTTATTCTTACCTTTTCCAAGGCGATGGGAACCTTCGGCGTGCCCGCCTTCCTCGGCATGAAGGTCAACTTTAACACGATTTCCACGACCCTGTACTCGACAATCAGAAACCGGGAGTCAACCACCGGCTACGCGGTGGCGCTGATACTGATATGTATATCGTCCATCTTTGTGTTTATCAACCAAAGGGCCATAGGAACCCGCAAAAGTTTTGCCACCATAGGCGGAAAGGGCGGGCGGCCCAACCTTATAAAACTCGGCCTGTGGAAGACGCCGATAGCCATACTGGTAATACTGCTGTTGGTCCTGGGCATTATGGGCCCCCTGGTAATCCTGGTTATCGATACCTTTATGGTAAACCCTGGCCAATATTCCCTTTCCAATTTTTCCCTGCACTTCTGGGCGGGAAGTCCTGACTTTTCGATATATGAGGGTGAACCGGGGGTCCTGAAAAATCCCCTGTTCTGGCAAAACCTCAAAAATACCATGATGCTGGTTGTCATCACTTCGATTATCGCTTCTTTTATCGGGCAGACCCTGGGGTATATCATATCAAGGGGCAGGGCAAAGTTTACCGGAAAATTGATCGAGCAGCTTGTTTTTGTCCCCTACCTGATTCCGTCGATAGCCTTTGGCGCGATTTATCTTTCGATGTTCGCGGTGGCGCGTTTTACCATACCGGGGACAAATATTTCCCTGATTCCGTCACTGTACGGAACCTTTACCCTCCTGGTGCTGGTCAGCGTGGTAAAACATCTGCCCTTTTCCTGCCGCGCGGGAATTTCCAATATGCTGCAGATCAATGTTGAACTGGAAGAAGCGGCGACCATTCAGGGGGCGTCCTTTGGCAGGCGTATGGGCCGCATAGTATTCCCCCTGTCCAAGGGAGGTTTTATTTCCGGCTTTATGCTGATCTTCATCAGTATAATGAAGGAACTTGACCTGATTATCCTGGTTATGACTCCGGCTTATTCAACCCTGCCTTACATGGCGTACCGGTATCAAAGCCAGAGTATGGAGCCCTATTCAAATGTAGTGGCGGTTATTCTTTTCCTGATAGTATTTTTGATTTACGCCTTCCTCAATATTTTTGGCAAGGCGGATATCGCAAAGAGCATGGGCGGCTGAGAGCAGTAAACTCAAATTGTATGGCTCAAGGCCATAAAGGGAGAATTGAATGAGCAAGATTGAATTAAAGGATATCGACAAGTTTTACGGGAGCAATCATGTATTAAAAAAACTCAATTTAACCATTGAGGACGGCGAGTTTATGACGCTCCTGGGGCCTTCGGGCTGCGGCAAGACGACGACCCTGCGCGTTGTCTCCGGTCTTGAGTCGCCCCAGAACGGCGCGATCTTCCTTGACGGGGAAGAAATCGTAAACGCCAGGGAACTTTTTTACGAACCGCCGTCAAAACGCGATCTGAACCTTGTGTTTCAGTCTTACGCCCTGTGGCCCCACATGACCGTTTTTAAGAACGTGGCCTTTGGCCTTCAGATAAAAAAAGTGCCCGCCGCCGAAATCAAAAAACGGGTGGAAAACGCCCTCCAGCGCATGCAGATACTCCAGTTTAAGGATCGTTACCCCTCGGAGCTTTCCGGCGGGCAGCAGCAGCGGGTGGCTATAGCCAGGGCCATTGTTACCACTCCCAAGATTCTGCTCCTTGACGAGCCCCTGTCAAATCTTGACGCCAAGCTCCGTATCGATATGCGTTCCGAAATCAAGCGGCTCCATCAGGAGATGGGTACCACGGTGATCTATGTTACCCATGACCAGATTGAGGCCCTTACCATGAGTACCAAGGTGGCGGTTTTCTTTGAGGGAGTGCTGGTCCAGGTTGACGCTCCCATGGATGTGTATAAAAATCCCGTAAGCCTTAAAGTGGCCGACTTTATCGGTAATCCCCGGATCAATTTTGTCGAAGGCAGGGCCGCTCTTGAGGGAGGCGGGCTCGCGGTAAAATCCGATCTGGGAGCGTTCCACTTTGACAAAAAGGATCTTACCGGCGGCGAATTCCCCCAAAGTGGCGAATTTGACTGCATCCTGGGACTCAGGCCCGAACAGCTTAATCCCCGGACAGCGCCGCTTTCCGGCAGCGTGGAAGCGCAGGTATACGCGTCCCAGCCCGCGGGCTCGGAAACCCTGGTGCAGATACAGATACGGGATACCCGTCTTCTGGTCAAGGAACTGGGTGTAAGCCATTACGAGTCGGACCAGAAGATCTACCTGGATATGGACCCCGGCATGATAAATGTCTTTGACAAGCAGTCGGGCAGGCTCATAAAATACGCGGTGTAATATAACGAGTCTTTGTGCGGGGCCCCCCGCGCAAAGACTTTTATACTATAATAAAGGAAAGCTCCGAAAAATGAATTTTCGGGGATTCCTTAAAGCAAATTCAGGAGGAGAAGAACAATGAAGAAGTTATGTGTTATCGTGTTATGCGCCGTTATCTTTGCGGTAAGCTGCGGGAACGGGGCCGGAAACGGAACCGGGAATACGGCGCGTGCGGCTTCCAGCGAACCGGTCATTACCGAGTGGGCAAAACAGAATAAAATAGATGACGGCTCACAGACGACGGAGGAATTGTACGAACTTGCCAAAGCGGAAGGGAAGGTGGTTGTTTATTCAATTTCCAGCCGTATCAGCAACATCAAGCAGACCTTTGAGAAACAGTACCCCGGTATTACCGCCGATGTTTATGACATTGCTACCAACGAATTGTACGAAAAGATTACCCGCGAGATTGACGCCGGGGTGTATAACGCCGATATCATCCACATCAAGGATGAGGACGGCATGATATACACCGAAATGGTTATGCCCGGTAAATTCACCCTGTATTATCCCGGCGATATAGCTTCCCACATCCCCGAATCGTCCCGCAGGTACTCAATGCCCCTGTATGTGGAACTGGCCCAGTGGTTTTATAACTACGAGCTTTTTGACGGTCCCCCGGTTTCGAGCTGGTGGGATCTGACCAGGCCCGAATGGAAGGGACGCCTTGTTATGCAGGAACCGACCCAGGGCAAGACCTACCTGATCAATTTTACCGCCTTTGTAGCCAACGCCGATCTTTTTGAACGGGACTACGAGCGGGTATTCGGCGAGAAGCTGGTGCTTTCTCCCGGCTGCCCCACCGCGGGCCATGAGCTTATCAAACGCCTTTTTGACAACGACATTGTTTTTGAAAGCTCATCAGACAGCGTGTGTCTCGCCGTCGGTACTCCCGGCCAGAAAGGACCGGGGATGCTCGGCTGGGGAGCTTCCTCAAAGCTCCGCAAAAATGAAAGCGACGGCTGGGTTTTGGCTCCCATCAATATGACCCCCGGCACGAGCCTTCATAACCAGAACAACCTCTACGTGGTAACCAATGCCGCTCATCCCAACGCGGCAAAACTCTTTATACGCTGGATGCTTGGCGAAGCCGACGGAAAGGGCCCCGGGTTCAGCCCCTTTAACACCCTTGGCGGCTGGTCGGTACGCGACGATGTGATCCCCGCGGAGGGGAACCCTCTCCTTGGTGATGTCCTGACCCTGGAAGCCGACCCCTCATGGCTTTACCAGAATGTTCCTGAAATACAGGATTTTTGGACCGCGCTCCAGGCAGGCAGATAGTTTTAGTATAGGGCGGGACGGCGGTCCCGCGCTTTTTTGTTTACGCTGCGGTGAATAAGCTATGGGCATATTTTCAAAGGACGGCAAAACAAAGAGCACAGTGCTGCTCTCCGCTTTTTCCTTAAGTCTTTTTGCCGCCTTTGCCTATTTTGCGTTTTATATGCTCAGCGCCGGCGCCGTGGCGTTTTTCTGGCCCGGGGAGACAGGGGGCTTTATCGCAAAATGGCTGCCCCCCTCGCTTGTCTCCATCGCTGCCAGCATACCCTGGGCAATACTTCTTTTTTTTATGCGGGACAAGCGCGTAATCCCCGCCGCCTTTGTTTTTCTTCTGGGATATACGGCGCTTATCGCCCTGTTTATTACAAGTAACTACAGCGGAGAAGAGCGGAGCACACTGCTCAACCTCGTTTTTATCTACCTTGGCCTCCCGGCCTTTTGGGGCGGCGTCCTGTTATGCGGTGTATATTTTCTGTGCCGCTTGAGACGCCGGTTTTAGGCTGTTCCGGGCCGTAATAACCGCAAAGCGGTTCCGTTTTATAAAAAACGCTGTTCCCGCCTTGTGGGGAACAGCGCTGTCTTTTGTCTGCCGCCGCTTTTTCCGCGAAAGGTCCCGCCTGTCCTAGAAAGCGTACCCCGCGCTGAAAAGCAGATAGTTCTTGTCGGGACGCGGGTCTTTGGTGCCCGACAGTCTGTCCGGGCCAAAATTCATGTAGAAATTGTGCTGGTATATGGCCGAGAAGAAGAGCCCCCGTATTTTGGCGGTGGTCAAAAGGAGTCCCGCTTCAACAGAAACGCCTACCCTGATATCGCTTTCGTCATTACCAAAGTTAGATATATACGTTCCTGATTTCATGGCGCCGAAGCCCAGGCCGAAAAGAGGCATAACGGCGAAATTGGTGAGCCTGATGGGAAGAAAAAATCCCCATCCGAGTTCGGCCTGCCAGAAACTTGAGCCGTTAAAGACGGCCTTTATGCTGTACAGGCTTGACCGGTTCCCAAAGCGTATCGCCGCGTTTATCGCCGCGCCGCGTTCAAAAACCTGGGTATAGCCGCCCTGGAGCATAAGGGAATAATCGGTGAACAGCGCGTCTTCCCGTCTCCGCTGCCTTTCTTTTTCCGCCAGAAGGGATTTGTTCCCCGCCGCCACGCTGCCAAAGGTATTGATGCGCCATATTCCGTATTCCTTGACCCAGCGCGATTCGACGGCGTTCCCGTTGACGGTAAAGGTTACTTCGTATTCCCCGGAACTGATTTCCCGGACATCCCCCAGGGAGATGCGTATAATGCCCGAACTGCTCCGCATGGAATTTTCCATCACCCAGGCCACGGCAAGGCGCATCCCGTTCACCGGATAGTTATTGAAGGTCTCTATTATGTCGTTCCAGACCATACGGTTGGAACTTCTCCTGTCCTCTAACTCAGAAATGGCGTATTCGGTATTTTCGGCGACGCAGACATAGGAAAGGTACTTTGCTATGTCCTTGTATACCGCCCTGGGAACATTCATTTCGGCGATAAAGGCATTGAGCCGTGTTTCCAGGGCTTCCCGCTCGTTTACCGGCTGGGGATTGAGCGCCGCGTTGATGTATTCCATCGCCGTGCTGCCCGGTATGGAATAATTCGCCGCCTGCCGTCCATAGGCGCCCAGGGTATTGATGGCCAGAACAGCGTATCCCGCGGGAGCCCCGGCCTGGGCGATGAGCAGGGGGCCGCCCGAATTGCCCGCGTCTACCTGGGCGGTATGCTGAATATAGGGACCTGAGAGTTCGTCACCGGTGTCATCCTTGGGAATGCGTACCGACGCGTTGGACACTATGCCCCTTCCGAACTGGTATACCGGCTTTCCGCCGAGGCTGGGGAAGCCCGCGGAAAATACATCGGTCCCTTCATCCACAAGCCCGGTGCTGATGGTAAGGCCGTTTTGAAAGGGCTTCTGGCCGCCGGGGAAGGCCAGGATGGCAATGTCTATCTCCTCGTCCGTCGCCACTATGGTCAGGCCGTCGTACCTGGTCTGCTCCCCGCCGACTTTTTCGAAGGTTACGCTCAGGCTGTAGGACTGGGCGATTACATGGTTATTGGTGATAATGAAATTATCCCCATTAGGCGCCACATACACAAAACCCGTGCCAAAAGGCCCCTCGAGAAAACGGTCCACGCCCCTTATGGCGTCGGTGTTTCCCTGCCGCTCAAATTCAGCCTTGAATTTTTCGATATAGGATACTATATCAGGGTGATAGGTCTGGTTAATCACCCCCACATAATCCCTGATGACTCCGGCCTGAGCGCCGCTCTGGGCAAAGGCCGTAAGCGCCGTCAGGCATACCAGTACAAAAACACCGCACATCCGGCGTATCATACACTCCTCCTTTTTTCCGATACGTAAACGGTAATCGAATACTATGTATTATATAGAAGAGCGGATAAAAAAACAATTCATTATGCCGCAATGCCAAACGGCAGTGTGGAAATGCGCCCCCCTCTTTTACTTCTTACTTCCCTTCCACGATGACTGTTTTTCCCATCCAGCGGCCTTTTATCCAGCGGCGGGTGTAGCAGACGGCCCGGAAGCAGAAGTCAAGTATCATGGAACACCAGACGCCCAGGGCGCCGAGGCCGGCGGCGTAGGCGAGTATGTGGGCGCCCAGGACTCTGAAGACCCACATGGAAACGCCGGCTATGGTCATGCAGTATTTGGCGTCCCCGGCGGCTTTGAGCGAATTGGGCAGGGCAAAGCTCAGGGGCCAGAAGAACGGGGTAAAGGCGCCGTACACAAAGAGAAACTGCTTTGCCAGGGTCCGGGAGTCGGGGGAGAGGTTAAAGAGGCTGACCAGGGGGGTCCGGCAGAGCAGGATGGTAAAACAGCAGATGAACATAACCATATAGCTTTGCTTAATGAGTTTTGCCGTGTATTTTTTGGCGTTCGCGTAATCCCTGGCCCCGACGCACTGGCCGACCACGGTGAGGAGGGCCATGCCGAAAGCCTGGCCGGGCATGAAGGACATTGAATTGACCACATTGGTAACGGCGTTGGCCGCGATGGCCACGGTTCCGAAATGGGTAACTATGCGGGAAACAAGAATTTTCCCCAGTTGGAACATGGAATTTTCAAGGCCGCTGGGTATGCCTACATTCAGAATGCTTCGGATTATGGAAAAACGCAATTTTATTTTGAAGATTCCCTTGAGGGATATTGAAGGCGAATGGCCTGACAGGAGGAGCGCCATGGTAAGCACGGCGGCAACGCTTCTGCTTACCAGGGTGGACAGGGCCGCTCCGGCAACGCCCATGTCGTATACATAAATCAGAAGGGCGTTGCCGCCTATGTTGAGGATGTTGACCAGGAGGGCGACCAGCATGGTAATACGGCTGTTTCCCGCGCTGCGGAACAGGGCGGCGTTTGAGTTGTAGATGGCCAGGGCGGGGAAGGAGAACGCGGTGATAAGAAAGTAGGTTTGGGCGGCCCGCATGACATTGTCGTCAAGGTGCCCGTAGATCAGGCGGAGCAGCGGCCGGCAGAGGAGGAGGGTAAACGTCATCAGCGTCAGGGAAACAAAGGTGTTGATGTAGATGAGCTGCTTTGAGGCAAGAGAAGCGCTGCGGGTATCTTTCCGGCCTATGTACTGGCTCACCACTACGGCCCCGCCTGTAGCCAGGGCGGTAAAGGCGTTTATGAGCAGGATCGAAATAACATCGACTATGGATATGCCCGAGACAGCGTGTTCCCCCACACGGCTGACCATGACCGTGTCGGCCACCCCCATGGTAACGCCGAGTATTTGTTCTACAATGAGGGGCCACAGGAGGCGGAACAGGGACCGGTTGTTCCACTGCCCCGCCGATGCCGGGGAAACTGACAAGGATACCTTCTTCATTTTAGCATAACTTTTTCCCCGCTTCCCCGCAAGACCTGTCTCACAAGTCAGGTGTTGCGGCGGACTTTGCGATGGCGTATACTAAGTAACCATGCGCTACAGAAACGATAAAAAATCGGGAAACTCCCTGTCTGTCCTGGGCTTGGGCTGCATGCGCCTTCCCCCTGACATCAAAAAGTGCGAAGCGCTGATACGCGCGGCCTGTGAGGGCGGCGTTAATTATTTCGACACCGCGTACCTCTACGGCAAGAGCGAGGAAGTCCTCGGCGCGACGCTTGAAAAATTCGCTTTAAGGGACAAGGTTTTTATCGCCACCAAGCTGCCCCTGGTGCTTTGTAAGACGCCCGATGATTTTGACCGCTTTTTTGACAGGGAACTTGAGCGGCTCAGGACAGGCTATATTGATTACTACCTCATGCACATGATAACCGACCTGGGACTCTGGGAAAAACTTTGTTCCTGGGGCATAGAGGCGTGGATTCAAAAAAAGAAAAACGAAGGGAAAATACGCAGCATAGGTTTTTCCTTTCACGGGACCAGGGAAGAATTCCTCAAGGTTCTTGACGCCTATCCCTGGGATTTCTGCCAGATTCAATATAATTATTATGATGAAAATTATCAGGCCGGCGTTACGGGGCTGAAAAGGGCCGCCGAAAAGGGCATACCGGTCATCATCATGGAGCCCCTTCTGGGCGGAAAGCTGAGTTCCGGCCTTCCCAAAGAAGGAGCGGCGCTGTTCAGGGAACTGCACGCTGACTGGTCCCCTTCAAAATGGGGACTCTCCTGGCTCTGGAATCAGGAGGAAGTAACGGTAGTCCTTTCCGGGATGAGCGACATGGCGCAGCTTTCCGAGAACCTCCTGACAGCCGAATCGGTTTTTGCCGGCTGCCTTGGCAGCGCCGAACAGGAAGCCTTCATCAGGGTCAGGGAGGCCTTTGCCGCTTCGTACAGGATACGCTGTACCGCCTGTTCCTACTGCATGCCCTGCCCGTCCAATGTGAATATACCCGGCTGTTTCGCCGCCTATAACACCTCGTACACAATAGGTTATCTCACCGGAGTCAAGACCTATATAATGAACACCGGCATAACGTCGGACAAAATGAGCGGCCCTTCCCTCTGTACCGCCTGCGGCAGTTGCGAGCGGCACTGCCCCCAGAACATCCCGGTCATTGCGTCTCTTAAAGCGGCGCGGGGCCGCCTTGAACCCTTCTGGTTCCGCCTCGGCGTTACCCTTGTCCGCGCTTTCCTGGGGAAGAAGAGGGCGTAAAGGGATTAACTGTTGACCCGCTCGACGTATTCGTTGGTCTCGGTGTTGACCAGTATTTTTTCGCCCTGTTTGATAAAGAGGGGAACCCGGACGGTAAGGCCCGTCTCGGTGGTTATGGGTTTGGTTGCGCCTGACACGGTGTCGCCCTTGATGTAATTCTCGGATTCGGCCACGGTAAAAACCACCTTGTAGGGAATCTTGACATCAATGACCTTGCCTTCCCAGATGGTGAGCTCGTAATTTTCACCGTCCTTGAGGTAGTATTTTTTTTCGTCCATATCGGCTATGGGCACTTCATGCTGATCGTAGGTTTCGTTATCCATAAAGTGGTAATGGTCCTGGTCGGCGTACTGGTACTGGCAGGTATGGACATCCACCTGGGCGTCTTCAATCTCCTGCTGGGTGGGAATGGTCAGGGTCAGCACCGAACCGTCCTTGATGCTCTTCATCTTAACGCGGGCAATGGCAGTCCCCTTGCCCGGATTGTGAAATTCCCGCTCCACCACAAGAAAGGGCTGGCCCTTCTGCAGCAGGCAGCTTCCTTTGACTATATCTCCGCCTCGAATCATGAATAGTAAACTCCTTGTAAAACTAATGCCGCCAGTATACAGGGAAAGCGCTTACTGGTATAGTAGCCTGTTATAGAGGGAAAAATCATGGGAATTATTGATTTACGCAGTGATACGGTTACCCAGCCTACGGACGAAATGCGGGCCGCCATGGCAGGGGCCGAGGTGGGCGATGATGTGTACGGCGACGATCCTACGGTAAACAGGCTTGAGGCGCTGGCCGCGAAGCTTATGGGCAAGGAGGCCGCCCTGTTTGTTACTTCGGGAACCCAGGGCAACCAGGTGAGCGTCATGACCCATATAGAGCGGGGAGAAGAAATCATAGCCGGCGTCCAGAGCCACATCATTCACTATGAGGCGGGGGCCGCGGCAAGGCTCTCGGGCGCGGCGTATGCCCTGGCGGACAATCCCGATCATGTTGTCTATGCCGCCGATGTGCGCCGCCTTGTCCGTCCTTCGGATATTCATTTTCCCCGCACGAGCCTCCTCTGCCTTGAGAACGCCCTCTGCGACGGCACGGCCGTTCCCCTTACAACCATGAGGGCCTCAGCCGAAGCCGCCTGGGAGCTGGGGCTCAAGGTGCACCTTGACGGCGCCCGTATCTTTAACGCCGCCCTGGCCCTGGGCGCGGACCCCAGAGAACTTGCCGCCTGCGCCGACTCGGTTATGTTCTGCGTGTCCAAGGGACTCTGCGCGCCTGTGGGTTCCCTTGTTTGCGGAACAAAAGAATTTGTGGAAAAGGCAAGGCGTAACCGCAAGGTCCTGGGCGGCGCTATGCGCCAGGCGGGCATACTTGCCGCCGCCGGCATCATCGCCATAGAGAAGATGACAAAGCGCCTTGGCGAGGACCACGAAAACGCGAAGTATCTGGGGAAAAAACTCGCCGAAATTCCCGGCATAAAAGTCAACGAGGAAAAAATTCACATTAACATGGTATTCTGGGAGGCCGCGTCGCCGGGCTTTGACTCGGCGGACTTTGTCGCTTTTCTCGCCAAAAGGAACATCAAGGCGTC
>JAISDF010000214.1 GCA_031265025.1 Spirochaetaceae bacterium | reverse complement strand
TGGAGGAATTTTTCGTCCAGGCCGTCTCCGTAGCTTGCCTTTTGCGCGCTTGTCATGATGACGCATAATTCAGACGGGCCGAGTTCACCCCGGCCTCTCCGGGCAAAGACCTCTTTTTCAAAATAGAATCTGGAAAGTATATCGCAGATAACCTGGCAGGAATCTTTGAGACTGCCTTCAATGAGGCGTATTCTCTCGGCCTCCCCCGCGTCGCGCAGGGCCGCCTCGAATACTATTGTTTCGGCAAAGATGCTCGCCGTTTCCGCGAGGGTCATGGGATACTGATTTTGGGTGCGGGGAAGATCCTTGATGAGTTCGTGATGCCAGGCATGGCCCAGTTCGTGGGCGACCGTAGTTACCGAATCAAAGGAGCCTTCAAAATTACAGAGTATGCGGGATTCTCCGGCGAGGGGAAAATCCGTACAGTACGCGCCGCCGACTTTTCCCTTGCGCCTCAGGGCGTCAATCCACGAGAAGGCAAAGGCATGACGGGCAAAGGTTCCCATGCCCGGATCAAAGGAATCAAAACACCGGGCTATAAATTCTCCGGTTTCTTCCCAGGTCCAGCTTTTGATTCCCGGTTCCGCCGCGCCTGATACGCCCGGCCCCGCCGGGGCGAAAAGATCGTAAAAGGCGAAGGAATCAAGCCCCAGCAGTTTGGCCTTGCTTTTAAGGTAACGCCTGAACATGGGAAGGGAACCCTCCATGGCGGAACAGAGGGCGTTAAAGGTTTTGGGCGTTATTCGCGACTGGAAGAACGATTTTTCAAGGGGCGACGGCCAGCCCCTCCTTGAGTCAACGGTAAGCGCCCAGCCCTTGATGCCGTTAAGGGCGGCGGCCAGGGGTGTTTCCGCGGAAGCCCAGGCTTCAAGCTCGGCGTGGTAGGCTTTTTCCCGTATACTCCGGTCAGGATGAAAGGCCAGGTCCCTGAGTGCGCTTACCGTCTTTGTCTCGCCGGTCTCCTTGTCCCACAGTACGCCCAGCGAGGACGAAAGGGCGTCATAAAGCCGGGACCATGCGTCGGCCCCGGAGCGGCGGAGATCGTTCGCCAGGTCTTCAAGGTCTCCTTCCATTTGGTATCTTGCCCTTTGTATTGCCTCCCTGAGAAAAAAGCCCTGCCCGGCAAGTTCTTCATCTTCTTCAAGCAGGGAAAGAATCAGGCTTTCTCTTTCGGCCAGGCGTTTCCTGAAAAGGACCAGCGCCCGGTTAAAGGGGAGGACCAGGGTTTCCAGGGCGTTGATTTCGTTTAACGCGCCTGAGTCCGCTGTGTTGGTGCTGTACACCGCCTCGGCATAGGAACGAAGGTTTTCCGAAAGGTCGCCGGTTTTTTCGTAGGCGGCTATCAGGGCGTACAGGGCAGGAAGCGCGGCTTCTTTGCCGGATGGAATTGGTTCCTCAAGAAGGCGGAGAAACTCCCGCGCTTCCTCTCTGAGGCGTTCCTTGTCCCTGATGTAGGACTCATCGTCAAAGGAAGGATAGATGGACCTGAGGTCCCAGAGGGGCAAAGCGCCTGCCCCCGGTTCAGCCGCGCCTTGGCCTGCCGCGCTTTGACCCATTGCTTCCTGACCGCCTCCCGGCCGGGCGGAAAATACCGCTGACTGTTCAGAACCAGCTTTCATTGCCGTCTTCCCAGCTTATGATTTCTTCAGGCTTAAAGAACAGGGGGATTTCCCTTGCCGCGCTTTCCGGGGAATCAGAGGCATGGACTATGTTGAGCCTTGTCTGGCGGGCGTAATCGCCCCGTATGGTTCCGGGTTCGGCGCCGCTTGTCGGCCCTATCATGAGGCGTACCATGGCTATGGCGCCGGGTCCCTCAAGGACAAAGGCAAGTACCGGTCCTGAAACCGTGTACTTCACCAGTCCTTCGTAAAAGTCCTTTCCCTTATGTTCGGCGTAATGGGCGGCGCACAGGGAACTGTCTATGTTCATCAATTTAAGAGCTGCTATTTTCAGGCCCTTCCGCTCAAAACGGGTGATAAGTTCTCCCGCGATACGCCGGGGCAGTACTCCCGGTTTCAGCATAACAAAAGTTCTTTCCATAAAAGAGAGTATACCCCAAAACGGCAATCAGGTGAATCGTTCCCTACTAAGGGCTGGCTTCGTCAGGAACCTCGTCAAACAATTCTCCTTCTGCCGGGGGAGGGGCATCCTCATCGGGATTCCGGGGTTCCGGGACGGAATGGAACACTTCCACAAAAGGCTCAATCCCGTTGATCATTTTGGGGACCGAAAGTATATACATATCATCCCGTATGGGGAGTACAAAGGTTCCGGTAAAATCCGGCGTCCCGTCGCTGAAAGCGATCCTGATCCGGTGCTTGGACCCGGTTACGGTAAAGCGGTCCCGGTCTCCCCGGAAAAATTCCAGGGGCCAGAACGAATCAACCGATACCTCGACAAGATCAGGCGCCCTGCCGGCGCCTTCCGCGTCCCGGTTATCAACAAGGAGGGTATGGCCCCGGTTGAAAATAAAAATCAGGGCGCCGAGTCCTATCCACAGGGCCGTGATGGCGGCCCGTATTATCAGCCTGCGTTTTGCCGGGGTCATGCTCCGTTCTCCTCCGTATTGCCCCTGAGTCCGGCCCGGGCGAGTTCCGCGTTTGCCCGTTTACGCCAGGCGTGGAGTACCAGGGCCAGGGCTATGATCGCGTAACTGAACGCGTCCCTGAAGAATTCGCCTATCTGGGCGTCGCCAAAAAGATTGGTTCCAGCCCTGGGAACGACAATATACATCAGGTGAAGAAGTACGGTGCCGATAAAAACATTCGGTATGGTCGCCCTGCTCACCGAAGCGCCGCCTACGAGTATGGCCGCCGCGGCGAAGAAGCCGGTCTGCTTATGGGCGTTATAGGTAGCCATGTTCCCCATGTTCTGGAGGAAGATAATCTGCCCTATGCTGGCAAGCACGGTAGAAATGATGATGGCTATGATTCTTGTCCGGTCTACGGGAATGCCCGCGGCGTGGGCCACGGCCTGATTCTGCCCCACGGCCCGCATATCCTGGCCGAGTTTTGTTTTTCTGAACCAGACTATAAAGACGCACAGGGCCGCGATGACCAGGTAATTGGCGACAGGCAGGCTTATGCGCCCCAGGCGCAGGGGAAGAAGCCTGTCGAGGGTTTGGCGCATAACGTCAAGGTTCAGGGTATTTCGTATGCCGTAACCCCGGCTCAGGGTAATGTTGAGCGAATGGACCGGAATGATGGGGCCCATGAGGTACAGGACTACCAGTTGGTAAAAGCCGTCCATAAAGAAACCCAGTATGTAGCCGGTAACCATTTCCCTGCCCCTGGCGCGGTTTAAGATCTGGCCCGCCAGCGCCCCGAGGCCGGCCGCTATGGGCATACCTATAAGGCACGCGAAAACAAGCCCCGGTACGCCGATTATGTTCCAGTCAACGGCAAAGATGAGGCCGATTTGTCCCGCCATGGCGCCCAGAACCATGCCGAAGTTGATGCCCATGCCCGCCATGATGGGAAGAAGCAGGCTGAACACCAGAAAGCAGTTTCGCCCTATGCGGGTAAATATCTCCTGGGTTATGGAGAAGAGGGAGAGGCCCGAAATGGGAATTGCCGTCAGGGTAATGACGACAAAGATAACCACGACGGCGTTATCCGCAAGAAAGCGGGACAGGTTGAATGTTTTTTTGACCTCTTTCATTTGGTCACCTTTGTTCTTCGCGTGAGCGCGTAGATAATCATGCCGTTGGATATGAGTATGCGTATAACTTCAGACATATCGGTCTTGAGCACGCTGTTGATTACCGACGGGGTCATGGCGAGTATGCTCTGGAAGAGAAAGGTCCCCACCACAACATTGAGTATGCTTGCCTTGTTTACCGACGCGCCGCCGAGCAGTATGGCGGCCACCGCCGGAAAGGCCATGTACAGCGGGGCATTGTAAAGCTGTATAAAGCCGAAGCTCTGCTGGTAGGTGAGTATGCCTATGGCGCCGTAAACCGTGGACATGACAACGCTGATGGTCCGCATGTTATTTGCCGAGACGCCGCCGGCCCTCGCAAAATCAGGATTGGACCCTACGGCTGTAAGGGCCGTTCCGGTACGGCTGTGCATAAAGAGCCACATGATAAACGCCATGAGGCCGAAGAACAGTATGCTGCCTGTGGGAAATTCAAAATTGGGACCTGCCCTGATGACCAGGAAATTGTTCAGTATCTTTGCCCAGTACCCGTCCAGGGTGATGGTGGTCCTCAGCCCCTGGCCGCTGTAGCCCCAGATCATGGTGGGATTCCGGTAGGGAAGGGCGAGCCACATGATTGCCATAAAGGTTACTATGGAAAACCCCACATACATCGCTATGGTCATTTCCTCGCCCTTGACCTTGTTAAGGAGGAGGCCGTACAGGATGCCGAACCCTATGGCAAGGGGCAGGCTCAGGGCCACCGCGCCGAAAAAGCCCTGCGCCCCGATCAGGTGGAATTCCATGGACAAGGTTGAACCGAGGAGCCCGGCGATGATGCCCACGGGAAGCCCGAAGTTGAGCCCGGCGCCGGCCTGCATCATGGGAACCATTGCCAGGACCATGACCCCGTTTTGGCCAAAACGGACCAGCACATCCTTGAAGGAATTGTCCACCCTGACCCCCACAAAGGGCGCGGCGATAAAGAGGGCCACAACAAAGAAAAAGATGATAAGCCTCGGCCATCCAAAATCGGTGACGAATTCCCTGATTTTGGCGTTAAAAGTTGTATCACTCATGCTTTTACCCCTGACATGAGAAGCCCGAATTCGGTTAGCGGCGAGCGCGGACTCAGTATGCCCGCAATGCGGCCCTCGTCCACAATGGCGATGCGGCTGCAGATTGAGCGGAGCTCTTCCAGTTCGCTTGAAACCATGACTATGGTGGTTCCCCTGTCCCGGTTGTAGTGTTTAAGGACATCAAGGACGATTTTTTTTGCCCCCACGTCTATGCCCCGCGTGGGTTCGGAAACAAAAAGGAGTTGGGGGTTAAGGGCAAAAGCCTTGGAAAGGCAGACCTTCTGCTGATTCCCCCCCGACAACTCCTTGGCGGGCTGCTTGCAGCTCGTGCACCGTATTTCCAGCTTGGCGATATATTCATTGGCCAGCTCCCGCATGGCCTTTTCATCCCTGAGCCTGAAAAGTCCGCCCAGGTAAGACTTGAGATACGCGCCGTGAATCTGCATCGCGCCAAAGGCTATGTTCCAGTCAAGGCTCTCGTCAAGAAGCAGTCCCACGCCCCGGCGGTCCTCGGACACAAAGGCCATGCCCGCGTCCAGGGCGGCCTTGGGAGACCTGAGGGGAACCGCCATGCCGTTAAGGACCGCCTTTCCCCCGGCGGCGCAGAGCCCCATGATGCCGTTGGGGATTCCCAGCTTGCCCTGGCCGGCCAGACCCCCAATGCCGAAGATTTCCCCTTTCTTTACCGAAAAGGAAACATCCCGCACGGTTTCTCCGGGCATATCCACCCACAAATGCTCTATAACCAGGGTGTCTTCCGAAGCCTGCCCCGCCGAAAGCGCCGCGTCATCCGCCGCCTGTTCGGGGGCCTGGTCCAGTTCCCTGCCGACCATCCAGGAAGCAATATCGGCGACTTTAAGATTGTCGTTGGCAGCGTCCCTGATGATACGGCCGTCCCTGAGAACTACAACCCGGTCGGCTATCCCGGTTACTTCATGGAGCCTGTGGGAAATAAAAATGATCCCTATTCCCCCGGCGGCGAGCCGCTTGAGGGCGGAAAGCAGTATATCCGCCTCACTTTCGGTAAGCACGGCGGTAGGTTCGTCAAGCACCAGGAGCTTTACCTCGTCCCGGTCTATTTCCCTGGCTATCTCGGTAAACTGCTTATGCCCTACGGGCATCTCCGAAACAAGCGTTTCACTGTCTATTTTTACCCCAAGTTTGGCAATGGCCTCCTGGGAACGGGTTTTCATTACATTCCGCCTGAGAGTGGCAAGGCGGTCGCCGAAAACTTCTACAGCCGGGTTCAATTTTGAAGGTTCCCGGTTGAGCATGATATTCTCATAGGCGGTAAAGCCTGGTATGAGGGAAAATTCCTGGTGAACCATGCCTATCCCCGCGTCCATGGCGTCAAAGGGGCTCTTGAAATAGGCCCGTTTACCCTGTATGTACACCTTGCCGCCAAAACCGCCGGTATCGGCAATAACCGGCATACCGAAAAGTATATGCATCAGGGTGGTTTTTCCGGCCCCGTTTTCCCCGACCAGGCCGAGGATTTCTCCTGCCCTGAGGGAAAAATTAACGTCCTGGAGCACCGCGGTTCCGTAAAATTCCTTTGATACGCCTTCCAGTTTGAGAAGGGGGGAATCACTCATACAAAGTCCTTATATGAAAATTTCTCTCAACCAACAACCGCGCGGCAGAGCCGGGAGGCGGGGACTGCCCGTCAGGACAGCCCCGCCCGCGCAAATCTTACTGAGGCTTATTAAATTTGATGTTATAGTACTTTTCAGGAACCGTCTGCTGGGTGGTGGGAAGATAGCCCTGACCCATGACATAGGTGTCCATGTAGACCAAAAGCTGATTTCTTGCCCGCACGCCGGTATTGGCGTCGATATAGTACCCGCCGCTCCATTTCGCGCCGGGGGTAAATTCTCCCAGGGCCGCGTAAAGATCAGCAGAACTCGCAAGGGTCGCGCTGCCTTCCAGCACCCGCTTGGCAAATTCGCCGAGGCCGGAACTGACGGTAAAGCCGTAGGAGAAGGCCCATGTACCAAAGCGGCCGGCGCCGCCCCTGGTCGTTACCGCTTCTTCAACCTTTTTGAGTATGGCGGGGAAATCGCCCGCTTCGGCGGAAAGGTCGAGGCCCAGGGCGCCGGGATACCCCATGAGAGGCGAGGGAAGGTCCGCTTCCACAAACATGCCGCCGTACTGGAGAAGCTGGCGGAGCAGGGGTTCGGTGTGGGCGTCATTGGTGCAGAAGAACACCGAATTTTTGCCGTAAGTCTGAATCCACTGGGGAGTCTGCTCAAGGATGTACTGCTGGGCTCCGGCCACGCCCACGTCGCTCGTGGGGTCCGGGGCGGTTACGAATACAAAATTGATGCCCAGGTCCTTACAGGCTTCCTCAAAAATCTGCCTGCGGAGCCCAAGGGATTCGTAGCTCATGTGCCGGGGAAAGGAAATATGGACAAAGGTGTCCGCGCCAAGCTGCTTTGCCGCCCAGGGAATGGTATAGCCCCGGGAAATAAAGTCCGCGCTGACAGCCAAATCCGCCGCGCCCTGGATAACCAGGGGGTCTTCGTGGGGTTCGCCCGCGAGAAGCAGTATGTCCGGCCTCCGTTCCCTGACCCGCCTGAAACCCTCGGCAGCGCCGGGTACGGCCTGGTTCATAATAATGGCCTTCATCAGGGGATCATCGGACAGGGTAACTATCTGGGTGATGGTTACTTCCTGCTGGTCCATGAAGTTGTCGGGATAGGTAACATGCTGAATCATGCCGCCTTCGGAAGCCCTGCCGTAACGGCGAATCAGTTCCTCGGCGCCCCTGAGGTCGTCTTCGGACTGGGAGACCGTGCCGGTAACAATGCCAATGTGAAAGGGGCCGGAAGCCTTCCAGTCCCTCTCCGCGCCGGAACTGCTGCTTACCGCCTGTTCCTTCTTGCACGCGGCAAATAAGGCCAGACACCCCGCCACTAACAGGACGAGATTTCTTTTTCGTACATTCATGTAATTTCCTCCTTAGTTCTGCTGAAATTTAATATTATAGTACTTTTCAGGGACTGTCTGCTGGGTAGTGGGAAGATAACCCCGGCCCATGACATAGGTATCCATGTAGACCAAAAGATGATTCCGTGAGCGCACGCCGGTATTGGCGTCAACATAATAGGCGCCGGTCCATTTCGCGCCGGGAGTAAATTCCCCCAGGGCCGCCCACATATCGTCCTGATTGCCGAGCTTGGCCTTGCCCTCAAGGATGCGCTTGGCATATTCGCCCCAGCCCGCGCTCTGGGTAAAACCGTAGGAGAAAGCCCAGGTCCCAAAACGGCC
>JAISDF010000156.1 GCA_031265025.1 Spirochaetaceae bacterium | reverse complement strand
TTCTTGTCATCGGACTTCTTTTCCTCGACCTTGTCGGCCTTGGCAGGATTCACCTGGGAAACAGCGCTCCGGGTAAATTCAATCTTGGTGTCCTCATCGACCTTGATAACCACGGTCCCAGCCCCTTCCTTTACCGTCTGGACCACGCCGTGAATGCCGCCTATGGTAACAACCTTGTCGCCCTTCTTGAGCGCGTTCAGCATGCGCTGGGTTTCTTTTTGCTTTTTACCCTGGGGCCTGATAATGAAAAAATAAAAAATAACCACAATGACTATCAGCGGAACAAACTGCATATAGCCGGGCGCCGAGCCTGACGCGCCGCCGTCAGGACTTCCGAGAAGCAGGGGAAACACAAATGAATTCATACGATAACTTCCTTATACGTGATATTTGACTTGTCCGGAAACCGGTTGTATTCCGGGACCTTTAGGCCCGTTACAAGTCTTGCAAAACGCCAGGCATTTTGCGGCTCACCCGCCGGAGACGAGAAGCCCAAAGGGAATTATAAGGAAAAGAAGCGTTTAGGGGAAGGGGGCGTTGCGCCCCGCCCGCTTTGTATACTCCCCGTTACAGTGAGGCCCGGTAGGTTCCGAGAAAATGAAAATCCCTGGCCTTTGTTTTTAGTTCGGCCAGCGCGGCGTCAAAAACACCGGGGTCTTCGGGGATGCTTAGGTCCACATAGAAAAGGTACTCCCAGGGCTTGCCCTGTATGGGGCGGGATTCCAGCTTGGAAAGATTAAGGCCCCTGTCGCTCAGTATTTTAAGGCAGGCAAAAAGGCTTCCCGGTTCATCCGAGACCGAAAACACCAGTGAGGCCTTGTTTGCCTTTTCCGAACCGAGGCCTGGGGGTATTGCCCCGCCCTGCCTCCGGGAAACAACAAGAAAACGGGTATAGTTCAGGGGATTGGTCTCGATTCCCGCTTTAAGCACCTTGAGAGCGCGAAGGGAAGCGGCGGCCTCGCTTCCTATGGCCGCCGCGTCAAGCGCGCCTTCCCTGGCTATGGACGCCGCTGCCGTGGCCGTGTCATTGCAGGCTTCAAGCCGCCATTCAGGATGTTTGTCAAGAAAGTCCTTGCATTGGGCAAAACCCTGGGGATGACTGCGGACGATTTTGATATCGCCCATTTCGGCTTTGGGATTAGCTATCAGGCAGTGTACAATACGGAGCTTTAATTCGCCGGCAATGGCAATGTCAGGATACCTGAGAAACAGGTCATAATTTTCGTGGACCGTTCCGGTAAGGCTGTTTTCAACAGGAACCACTCCATAGGCGGCCGACCCGTCAAGAACCGCGTCAAAGATGCTCCTGAAAAACGGCACGGGAAGCCTGGGGGCTTCCTCGCCGAAAGCCCGCATGAGGGCCTGCTCCGCATAGGCGCCGCTCTCCCCGGAGAAAGCGATTTTTCCCCCTTCCCCTGAACCTGACGCCTGACCTGTTACGCCTTTTTGCCCGGACAGTCCGGCGCCGCCTGCCGGGGCGGGGCGGGGAGTACGCAAAAGTTCCTTGCCGACCACCGGCGCGAGGGCCTCCACATCCCGCATGAGCCTTTCAAACTGTTCGGGAAACAGGGACTGCGGTCCGTCGGAAAGGGCCTCGTCAGGCCGGGGATGCACCTCAAGGGTAAGACCGTCCGCGCCCGCGGCAATGGCGGCCAGGGCGGCGGGGCTGACTTTGTCCCTGATACCCACAGCGTGGCTGGGGTCCACAATTACCGGAAGGTGGGAAAGGCCCTTGACTACCGGGATGGCCGAAATATCAAGCGTATTCCTCGTATATGTCTCGAAGGTCCTGATGCCCCGTTCACAGAGAACCACGTTACCGGACCCCGACGCAAGAAGATATTCGGCGGAAAGAAGCCATTCCTCTATAGTCGCCGAAGGTCCCCGCTTGAGGAGCACCGGCATGCCGAAGGAACCGACCTTTTTAAGCAGTTCAAAATTCTGCATGTTCCGCGCCCCTATCTGGAACATATCAACAAGGTCCTTCATCCGGACAGCCAATTCCGGAGAAACGACCTCGGTAACTATGGGCATACCGCAGGCCTCCCCGGCTTCTTTCATGTATTCAAGCCCCTTGAAGCCAAGCCCCTGAAAGGCATAGGGACTGGTCTGGGGCTTGTAGGCCCCGCCCCGGAGCAGCACCGCGCCCGATTCCCTTACCATGGCGGCGGTCTCCATAATCTGGGACCTTCCCTCCACCGCGCAGGGTCCGGCAATGACGGTAATGCGGGAACCGCCTATTGTAACCCCCGGCGACGACGACGAGGCGCCGACCGTTACCATGGTATCCTCGCTTCTGGTTTCCCGGGAGGCAAGCTCATAGGGCTTGGAAGTTGCCGCGACCCGTTCCACGCCGGGAAGGATGGTCAATTCCTGAATATCCACCGTTCCCCTGCCCGATGTCCCCAGGATGTCATCATCGCCAAAACGCTGATCCCGTACCGTAAAACCCCGGCCGGCAAGATACTGTTTAACCAATTCCTTTTCTTTGGAAGTAGCGTTTCTGGATAATACGACAATCATGAGAAGCCCCGCATTGTAGAGTTGCGGCTATCGTACAAATAAAAGGGGAAAAGTACAAGGGAG
>JAISDF010000155.1 GCA_031265025.1 Spirochaetaceae bacterium | reverse complement strand
TTGTACCGGGCATGTAAAGCTCTGGGCGGCATTGTTCACACCCACTCGACTTTTGCGACAATATACGCTCAGGCAAACCAGGATATTCCGGCGCTGGGGACAACCCATGCGGATTACCTGTACGGACAGGTACCCTGCACCCGCGGCATGACCGATCAGGAGATACAGGGCGAATATGAACGGGAAACCGGCAACGTAATCATCGAGACGTTCGCAAAACGGAACCTGGATATGATGCAGATACCCGCGGTTGTGGTCGCCAATCACGGGCCGTTTACCTGGGGAAAAGACGCTATGGAAGCGGTGCATAACGCGGTTGTTTTGGAAGAAGTGGCGAAAATGAGCCTTTTTTCCACCCTGCTTAACCCCGGACTTTCGCCCATATCCCAGGCATTGCTGGACAAACATTATTTGCGAAAACACGGCCCGGCCGCGTATTACGGTCAGGGGAATTAAGGCAGCCCATGAAAGAATACCTCATCGGCTTATACGAAAAGGCAATGCCCCCGGCGCTGTCATGGAAAGAGAAACTGGAAACCGCCAAATCCGCGGGATACGATTTTGTTGAAATGAGCATTGATGAAACCGATGAAAAGCTGGCCCGGCTTACCATGTCCGGACCTGAGCGGTTTACGCTGGTCAAAGAAATGTACGATGCAAAGATGCCCATCATGACTATGTGCCTGAGCGGGCACCGGAAATACCCCTTGGGCAGTGAGGACCCGGCGATAAGGGCCAGGAGCCTTACCATCATGGAAGACGCGATAAAGCTTGCCGGTGATTTGGGAATCCGCATCATACAGCTTGCCGGTTACGATGTGTATTATGGCGAATCCAACGACAAAACCCGCCGGCTTTTTCTTGAGGGGCTTAAAGCCGCGGTGAAGATGGCCGCGGCAAAAGCGGTTTTGCTGGCCTTTGAAACCATGGAAACAGAACTGCTTAACACGGTAAATAAAGCCATGGACTTTGTACGGAAGATTAATTCTCCCTATCTAAAGGTGTATCCTGACTGCGGCAACATAACTAATGCCGCGAAACGGTACGGCGGGGATGAGCTTGCGGATTTGCGTTCCGGGGAAGGCTCTATTGCCGCCCTGCATCTAAAAGAAACGCTGCCGGGTAAATTCCGGGAGATTCCCTACGGAACCGGGCATGTTAATTTTGAAGGGATCATAGCAGCGGCCCTGAGCATGAATGTTCGTATGTTTGTTACCGAATTTTGGTATACAGGCGAAACCGATTACCGTGCAAGCATACGGGCATCCAAGGATTTTATCGACAAACAATTTGAAAAAGCGTCTCTTAGTTATTCCTGAAGTAACCCCGCCAGCATGCCGGATAATTCGTCTTCGGAACAATGAAAGAGGCGCTTTGCGGTTTCGAGGAAGCGCGGCGGGGGAGGGGCAAAGCAGTACGGGGGGAAGCCCGGCGCTTCGTCTTCGCCGGGAAAAACAAGGAGAACGGCGTGGAGCAGGAGGCCACCGCTGTTGCGCGTTCCCCCGTATTTGACATCGCCCCACAGGGGATGGCCCCGGGACGCGGCCTGGCTCCGTATCTGGTGGGTTCTGCCGCTGCGTATTTCCAGGAGGAGGAGACTGAAGCCCCCGGCTGTCATGAGGGACCTGGCAAGGGTGAGGGCCGCGCGGGTTGTTCCGCTGTCCCCGTCCGGGACAACGGCGCTGGTACGGTTCTTCCTGTCCCTGACCAGCATGTCCTCCCAGGTTTCGCTTCCTTCAAATTCCCCCTGAACCACGGCAAGGTAGTATTTTTTGAGCTTCCTCTCCTTTAGGAGGCGGGTAAATTCCCTTGCCCCGTTAAGGGAACTTGAAAAGACCAGAACGCCGCTGGTCGGGACATCGAGCCGGTGCAGGGGGCCGGCCCTGAAGGACAGGGAAGGGGGCAGTCCCGCTTCAAGATAGGATTGTACCAGGGAATCAAGGCCGTTTTCGCCGTGGACCGCCGTGCCTGAGGGTTTGTTGATTATCAGGATGCCGCCGCCTTCGTACAGTACGGAAAGGCCGTCTCCGGCCTTTTGCCTGTCCCGTGCCGGGGGCTTTTGCGTGTTTTCGCACCCCTCCACGGTTATGGTGTCGCCGGCCCTGACCCGGAAGTCTCCCCCGGCCTTTTTCCCGTTTATCCGCACCTTGCCTGTCCTGAGCAGGCGGTGTATGGCCGAAAGGGCCAGGCCGTCCAGGGCCTTGCGCAGTACGCGGTCAAGGCGCCTGTTGTCATCGTTTTCAGCGGCGCGCAGTTCCATATCTCCTTATACTCTATCCATACCGGCTTGACAAAGGGGGGGCTGCCGGGCGATGGTTAGATGATGTCGGTATCGGTAACAGGGCAGGCGCTGAAGGCTTTTTTTGAAAATCAGATCTTTCTGGCGGCGATTACAAGCTGGTTTTTCGCCCAACTGCTTAAAACAATCATTGTCATCCTGGGAACAAAGCGGAGAAAGCCCCGTGATATTATCGAAACCCTCATCTGGCGTACCGGGGGCATGCCTTCAAGCCACGCGGCCATGGTTTCCGCCATGGCGTCAATGGTGGCTTTCCGGGAAGGCATTGGTTCAAATTTATTTGTCATTACCTTTTTTTTTGCTTTGATAATCATACGCGACGCGGTGGGCGTGCGCCGTTCATCGGGGCTCCAGGCCCGGTCCCTGAACCTTCTGGGTAAGAGTGTCGGTGAGAAATTCAATATTGAATACCACCCCATAAAGGAAATTCACGGCCATACGCCCCTTGAGGTTGTGGTAGGGGCCCTTCTGGGTATTTTTATTGCCGCGGCGTTTGCCAAGCTCTAGGGATTGTTCATGATTACGGAAAAGCCCACGGTACTATGCTGCCTCGCCGCCCTTGTCCTTACCCTGGGTTTTGGTGTTCTCGTGTACAGGGTCATGCCCAAAACCGGCGCTTCCTACGGCGTCCTGCGGGTTGACCCGTCGTACAGCGACAGGCGTCTGCGCTCCCTGCTTGACGCCGCGGGTATAGGGCCGGTGATTTCCGAATCGGGCCAGAGGGTTTTTTTCGATGATTTTGGCGGAATAGAAACAATTCCCCTTGACCAGTACAGGGGGCGCATTGACAGCCGCGATCCCCGTGATGACGGCTATGCCGAAAAACTCCGCTCGGCCTTTACGGACGGCGAAGCGAGGCTGCTCTTTTTCCCCAGGGGCGCGGCCCTCAAGAAAAAGATCGCGTCGGCGCTGGCGGACATTCCCCACAGTTTTGAGGCGGAAGGTTTTTCCCGGCCCCTGATCTTTCCCCCGCTTGTTTTTGCCGGGTCGTCGCTGCTTATGCTTTTTCTGTTCAGGCGGGTTTTTGTTTTTGCCCTTCCCCTCCTGGGGGTTCTCTCCTGGTTCGGCCCCCAGGGTTTTGTCCTTGCCGCCCTGCTCTGCCTCATGTTTGACCTGCTTGCCCCGGTCATGGAAGAATGGTCGGCGTTTTCCGCAAAACGCCTTGCGGCCCTGGCGCCGCTTGCCCTGCTCTGGACCGGCCTTTTTGTCATAAGCGGGATTCCTTTTCCCGTGTTTCTCGTTCTTCCCCTCTCGCTGTTTCTCGCGTGGCTTTCCCCCTGGCGCGGGAAGGCCCTGGCGCGGACTCTGGGGCATAAGCGCTTCATTCCCCTTTCCATAATTCCCGAACAGGGATTTTTCCGCGAAAGTTTCCCCATACTGCTTCCTTTTGCCCTGGGCGCGGCGCTTGTCTTTGCCTTTCCCCTTTTCTTTCGGGGTGTAAACCTTTACCATGGTACCGGGATGCAGAGAAAGATTTCCGTTACCAGGGCCGATTTTGAGCAGCACCTGTCCTTTCAGAAGGATTTTTCCTACAGGCCCCTGGGTTCGTCTTTAGGCGTGCCTTTAGGTGAACCTTCGGGCGCGCCGGAAGGGGTGGGCTACGCTGTCTACAGCCTGGACAGCGACGGTCTTATCGGCGCTGTTACCGCCGTGCCCCGCGATGTCGCCATGCCCCGTATTAGCGCTGAGGATACGGCGCTTTTTACCCTTTTTGAAAACCCCGCCGCTCCCGCCGCGTTTCCCGGCCTGCTCTGGACAGCGGGCCTCTGCGCGTTGCTGCTTCCCGCGCGGCTTTTGCGGGGCCGGGCCGGTGAGAAATCGGCCGTTTCGGCCCGGTACAGTGACAGGCGGATCGCCGCATGAAAATTTATTCTTTTTCCCGTGGCGGGATAAAATACGAAGATCATTCCGTGCCTCCCCGTGATGACTATACCACGGCTTTTCTTCCTTCCCTTTCGGTACTGCCCCTGATTCAACATTCGGGCAGCAAGGCCTATCCCGTGGTTACTTCCGGGGAAAGGGTCAGCGAGGGCATGCTCATAGGAAGGGGCCAGGGACGCGGTTCGGCCAATGTCCACGCGACGGTTCCGGGCAGGGTGCTGCGTTTTGTATCCTGGAAGGCCGCCGATGACACGGTCAATGAGGCCCTGGTGATTCACCTTGCCGGGTCCTTTGAAAAACTCGGCAGGCGGGAGGAGGTTTTTCCCTGGACCAGCCTCAGCGCCCCGGAGATACAGCGCGTCATTTCCCAGTACGGCATAGTGGAGATGGAAGGGAGCGGCATTCCGGTTTCCGACCTTATCGCCGCCCGCAGGGGCAGGGACAGTCATCTGAGCGTCGTGGTGCGCTGTGTCTTTGACGATCCCTGGCTTGCCGCCGATTATGTCCTGGTTCACGAAAAACTTGACCGTATCGCCGAGGGGAGCGTCATTACCGCCAGGGCGGCCATGGCTGACAGGATAGTCTTTGTGGTTTCCCAGGGTGAAGAAGAACTTGCCGCGCGCTTTACCGAAAAGGCCGGTTCCTTCGGGATACCGGTGAACATTATGGTTGTGGGCGACCGCTATCCCCAGCACAACCAGCGGGAACTTGAGTACGCGCTCAGGCAGTTTGAAAAAAAAGAAGGCCTTGAGCTGGGCGGTTTTTTGACCCTCGGCCCGGCTACCCTTGCCGCCGTGTTTGACGCGGTGAAGCTCAAGAAACCCATACTGGAGCGTTATGTGGCGGTGGGGGGTTCGGCGGTAAAAAAACCCAGGGTGCTCAAGGTAAGAATAGGAACGAGAATAGGCGAACTCTTTGACCAGTGCGGCGGCTTTGCCGGAATTCCGGGGTGCATAGCCACGGGCTCGCCCCTTTCGGGAAAACCGGTGGCGAATCTCGATGAGCCGGTGATTAAAACGAGCTTCGCGGTTTTCGCCCTCCTCGAAAAACACAGGAGCAGCCTGCCGGGGGCGGGCTGTATAGGCTGCGGCGAGTGCCGCGCGGTATGCCCTGTGGGACTTGATCCCGAGGCCCTCTACAAGGCATCAAAACTCGGCATGGTTATGGCCGGACCGATGGGCGCCTGCCATAGCTGCGGCTGCTGTGATCTGGTGTGCCCTTCCCGCATAGCGTTAAGTTCTTCCATACGGGACATGGCGGGCAGGGAGCAGTCATGAAAGACCATATCCTTACTGCCCTGGAGCCCCAGATAAATCTTTCCCGTTCAACCCGGTGGAGGATGTGGCTGCTCAATATCTGTGTGTTCGCGGTAATACTGCAGTCCTCGCTGACCGACGGCTTTCATTCACTCTATGCCGCCTTCGCGGCCCTTGCCGCGGCCCTTGGAACCGAATTCCTTGTCAACATACGAAACAAAACCATGACCCTTCTTGACGGCAGCGCCGCGGCGACAGCGCTGATACTCACCCTGCTTCTGCCCAATACGCTGCCTCCCCTGATCCCGGCCCTGGGCGCGGCCTTTGCCGTCGCCGTTGTCAAACACAGTTTCGGGGGCCTCGGATCCAACTGGCTCAACCCCGCCCTGGGAGGCTGGCTCTTTATACGCTTTTCATTCGGCTTTCTTTTTTCCCAAAATCTTGAAGGTTCGGCCCTGTCCATCCTTTCCGGCGCGCTGTCAAGGGGCTATGTTGATCCGGCGGGTTCCCCCATGGGAATCATAAAACTTGCCGGCTACGGCGCGGGAACATTCGACGGCATGCTTACGGGGCTGCTCAACTCGACGGTTTTTTCTTTTTTCAGGGCGACTCTTCCCGAAGGCTATGTACAGCTCTTTTGCTTTGACGGTCCGGCGCTCATCGCCGACCGGGGGCTTTTTGCCCTCGCCTCGGCAACCGTGCTTATTACCGCGGCCCAGATAAGCCGCTTCTGGATGCCGGCGGTATACCTTGCCGTATACGGCCTTTTGATACGCCTTTTCGGGGCCCTTCCCTACGGCGGGTTTTCAGGCGGCGGCGATGTGCTGTTCGGCCTGTGTACCGGGGGAACCCTTGTTGCCGCCTTCATACTCCTTGCCGACCCGGCGACAGGGCCCAAGTCAACTGCCGGCGCCGCCGCCGTATCTGTCCTGGCCGCGCTTTTCAGTTTTATCTTCAGGTATCCAGGCGGGGAGGTCTACGGGGCCTTTTTTGCCGTCGCGCTGGTAAACGCCCTGGTTCCCCTGATACGGGGCGCTGAAAACCGCTTCTTCTTTGAAAAACGGAGGAGCGCCGATGAGCGATAACGCCCCCCTCTCAGGCCCCGTAAAGGAATGGGGCATCATAGCCGCGTGGATAGGGGGCATACTGCTGCTCAATACGCTTCTCTGGCTGTTTACCGGTTCTCCGAGGGAGGCGCGTTTTATTCAGACGGTGAACCGGGCACTGGCGGAAGCGCATGATCCCAGGCGGATACGGAAAATTCAGGATGAAAAAAAACCGGCCGCGTTTTCGGGGGCCTTTGCCCACTGGTATGAACTGGAAGACGGCACGGGCAGGGCGGCGGTATTTTCCGTTCTTTCGGGCGGGGTTCCCGCCTCATGCCTGGCCACACTGTCGGGAGACGGAAAAGTTACCGAAATCATTCCCCTGAGCGGCCACAGCGCCAGGGTGCTCGAGACCATGCCGCGGGCTTTGCTGGGAATATACCGGCGCAGCCTTGAATCAAAGGAACAACGCGATGAGTAATTTCCCTGAAAACCATCCCTTCTGGGGCTCCCAGGGTCCCCTGGTTTCCCTTTCAAGCGGCGCCCTGCTCATTCTCGCTTCGTCGCGCCTGGCCTTTGCCCTGATAACGGTGCTTGCCCTGATCTTCATCTATGTACTCAGCGCCGCGGTATCCCTCTGCGCGAAAAAAATCATACCCCGCGCCGGCAGATGCCTGGTGTTGATATTTATCGCCGGTTTCTTTTCGGGCGCTTTCGCGCTTATCCTCTCCCTGGCCTCTCCCCTTCTTGTTCTTGAACTGAATATCGTCGTGCTTCTGGTTCCCGTCTCGTTTATCGGTAGCTCGGTGAGCAAGAATTTCGATACCCTGGAACCTGACGACGGGCTTTACGAGGCCGTACTGGAAGCCCTGATACTGGGCGGCCTTATCACGGGCTTCGCCCTTGTCCGGGAACCCCTTGCCTACGGCGCCCTTTCCGTTCCGGGGAGCCAGGGGATCATAGAATGGGCCTTCGCGGATCAGGCAAACCCGTATCTTCCGCGTCTTGTCGGCACTTCCGCCGGAGGCTGCATACTTTTAGGCTATGCCGTGGTCCTGTTCAGGAAAATACGGAACGAAACCTTGGGCGGAGGAGCGTAACGTGGGACTGTACTTTTCCCTTGCCCTGTTTGCCGCCCTCTCGTCGAATCTTGTTTTTCAGTTCGGCCTTGACCTCGCTTCCCTGGGCCGCGCGAAAAGCCCCGCCGCGGGATTTTTCGCCTTCCGCGCCCTTGTTCTTTTCTGTTCGGTGATGACGGTCTGGATCGTGGTTTTTTATCTGGCCGTACCCCTGGCCGCGGGCTTTATGGGCAATGTGCTCATACTTCCCCTGGCGGTGCTGACCCACTGTCTGTACGGCACTGTGCTGAAGCGCTTTTTCCCGCCGGGAGACGGCTCCGGGGAGGACCATACCCAAAGCGGCCTCTCCCTGGTGGCGTCCTACCTTACCCTTACCCTTGCCTCGTCTTTGGCCGAAGCGGTGGTTCTGGCCCTGGGCTTTTCCCTGGGGCTGCTCTTTTCCCTCCTCACCATACGGGAAATCGAGAAGCGCTCGACGCTTGAGGCCGTGCCTCCCTGCCTCAGGGGAAGCCCCCTGCTCCTCATTTCAATAGGGTTTCTCTCTTTGATTTTCTCCTCGGCGGCGGCGCTGCTTTTGGGCGCCATTGGTTTCTTTTAATGTAAACGCCCCTATTCAGAACAAAAAAAGTAGTCTAAGATAAAAGCTCCGGTATAAATTGCATGGCGGGTACGATACGCGTTATTCTAGGCTCCCATAATCATATTCCTTATGGTTCTGATCATGGGGACTTTGAAGAAGCCTATACAAAAAAAATTAAACCCTTTGTCACCACCTTGTACAGGTTTCCCGATATACCTGCCGCGCTCCACTATTCGGGTACGCTGCTCTCATGGATAGAGCGGAACCATCCCGAATTCATCATGCTGCTTGACGATCTTATCACCCGCAAACAGATAGAGCTTATAGGCGGCGGATTCTACGAACCCATGATGCCCCTCCTTTCCCTTTCGGACAAGATAGGCCAGATTGAGATGCTGACTACTTATATACGGAAGCAGTTCGGCAAGAGGCCCCTGGGATGCTGGATATCCGGCCTCGGCTGGGACAATGCCCTTGCCGTGCCCCTCAACACCGCCGGGATGAGCTATGTCTTCGCGGAGGAAAAACTTTTCAGGGACTCAGGCGTCAGGGATTTCTTTTGTCCCTGTATTTCCGAGGACCAGGGAAAGCTCATCACCCTTTTTCCCCTTTCGCTCCGTCTTTCCCGTTCCTTCGCCGAGATGGAAACCGGGGCGGCCCTGGCCCAGCTTTCAAAGGAACTGTCCAAATCGGCCGGCGGCCTGGTCTGCGTGTTTCCCGACGGCTTTTACCGCTCGGGGGAGGACGAGTCAAACGAATTTTCTTTGCAGCGTTTTTTTGAGGCCCTCACCGGGTGGAAGGACCGCGTTGTCTTTACCACGCCGGGAAGGAGCCTTAAAAATTCAGAGCCGTCCAGAAAGGTTTTTTTCCCGGCCACAACGGAAAAGAACTTCCTGATAAAATATCCCGAAGCGAACAATGTCTATTCAAAAATGATATATACCGGAGTCCTCATCAACCAGCTCAGGGGCGATAAATCGCGGAAGCGCACCGCCAGGGAGGAACTCTGGAAGGCCCAGGGCGCCGACGTGTTCTGCCATTCGGGAAACGGCGGCCTTTACAGCAGCGGCATACGCAAGGCTGTGTACCGCTCCCTTCTCGGCGCGGAGCGCATCACCAGGGAACGGGGGGATTTTATTCCTTCGCTGCAGGCCTTTGACTTTGACCTTGACGGCGAAAAGGAATTTCTCTTTCAGAGCCGGAATGTCAACGGCTATGTAAAAGCGGGAGGGGCTGTCCTCTTTGAGCTTGATTACCTGCCCAAGGCCTGGAACTACCTTGATACGCTTTCGCGGCGCAGGGAGGACTATGTGGAAGAAGACACGGTCCTTGACTCAGGCCGCCGTTCCGCCTTTATGGACCGCCTTGT
>JAISDF010000142.1 GCA_031265025.1 Spirochaetaceae bacterium | reverse complement strand
TGGGCTTGGTTTTGATCTCGACCGCCATCACCTTATCGCCGTTTTCCAGAAGCGCGTCAACTTCCAGAAACAGGCTATGTTCCCTGTCCTTGATTTCGGTGCGGTTCGCCCTGGTAAAGGTAAAGCCCAGTTCCTCGAATTTCGTTACAAGGTTTGGGAGAATCATATATTCAACCATCTCACCGAAACGGTTGGTAATCGCCCCGACCCGCCGATCGGTTTCTTTCATCTGACGGTCGGTTTCCTTCATCCGCTGGGCGATTTCTCTGAATTGCTCCCGAATCATCTCGAAGCTCAGATCCCCGTCCGCTGTCTGCGTTGTCTCCATAAGTAACCCCTGTAGTAACTATACCGCATTCCCGTTCTGTGGAAAAGCGGACAACCCTTGGGCTCTTTCAAAACCCGTGTTATTCGGAAACTTCGGTTTCCGAAAGTTTTCCGCTCTGGACAAAACTGTAATAGCCTGTTTCCGAAAAAATCACATGGTCAAGGAAGCGTATGCCCAGTATTTTGGCGGCGGCGGCAAGCTGACAGGTGATTTCCTCGTCTTCTGTTGAGGGACTAAGCTGTCCTGACGGATGATTGTGGGCCACGATAACCGCGCTGGCCCGGTCAGACAGGGGGTCGGAAAAGACCTCCCTGGGATGCACCATGGTCTTGTTTACCAGTCCCAGGGTAACCATTCTGACGGCAAGCAGTTCATGGGCGCCGTTAAGGGAAAGGCAGAGAAACTGCTCCTGCTTCCGGTCGGCATAGTGCCGTATGAGGGTGAAGGCGTCGGAAGGGTGGTTTATCCTGCTCCCTGACGGCCCCCAGCGCCGCCTGCCGAATTCCAGCATGGCCAGTATGGTTCCGGCCTTGGATACGCCAAGTCCGCCCATGCCGGACAGGTCCTGTATGGACGGCATACCCTTGATACGGTCAAGGTACTTGAGCAGTTCCCGCGCCAGGACAAGGACATTTTTTCCCCTGATACCACTGTTGAGTATCACCGCGAGAAGGTCCCTGTCCGACAGGGACGACGGACCGTATTGGCCCAGCCTTTCCCTGGGACGTTCCGGCAGGGGTATGTCGGCAAGGCCCGTACAAATCCGGGAGCTGTAACTGAAATTCTGTTCCTCCGCCGCTTCGGCGTTTGTTTGTTTCTCCATAGCCTTTATACGGCTTGATCGTGGGAAATGCTTTTATTCCGGGGAAAATTCCTTCAATATGAAGATAAGGATATCCGATACAGATGATATGACCCATTTCCGAAACAGTACCCCGATGTTCTTTTTTTCACTCTGCGCGCTGCTGCTTGCCTCCTGCGCCGGTCTTGGCACGGCAAATATCCCCGAAAACCCGCCGGAAAGACCCCCGGCGCCGGAACTCATTCTGGGTAAGGGCATGGTCAGCGCGGAACAGCTTGCCGGCTTTCTCCTCAAAAACAACGCCTCGGCTGAAGAGGGCTTTGTCAGAAACCTCGCGGCCATTTATATCGAAGAATGTGAGGCCGAAGGGGTGAACCACGACGTGGCCTTCAGCCAGATGTGCCATGAGACCGGCTTTCTCCGCTACGGGGGGCTTGTAACTCCCGGCATGAACAACTTCTGCGGCCTCGGCGCCATAGGGCCGGAACAGCCCGGCGAACATTTTCCCAGCGCCCGCATAGGGGTCAGGGCCCATGTCCAGCACCTCAAGGGCTATGCCACGGACGCCCCCCTCAAGAGGGAACTGGTTGACCCCCGCTACCGCTGGATCAAGTACGGTTCGGCTCCCGCCATTCATGACCTTACCGGACGCTGGGCCACCGACCGGGAATACGGCAATAAAATCATTTCTATTATGGAACGGCTTTACCGTTACGCGCTATAACCGCTCCGCGATACAGGTATTTTTTACGGCACAGCCATTGCTTTGTTTGAACTTTTCTTGCAAATAACTTTTCACCGTCAATATATTTGAGACATGGAGGTCGTTATGAAAAAAATAGCGATAGTTCTTGTTATCGGGTTATGCGTAGGACTTGTTGGTGTCTTTGCGGATCATCCCGGCGGAACCGGAATCGGCGTACTCTTCCGGTCAGGTTATAACATGAAAGCCAAGGGTAGCGACGGCTTTGATATAGGTCTTTCCCTGAAACTTTCAAGCGTCCCCGCGTTCTGGGGATTGGCCCTCAATATCCATGACGGTGTGTTCGGCGCCGGGGTTACAGGTGATTACTACTTTATTGACAACAGCCTGATCAAAGACAGCGCGTTTAACCTGGGCTGGTATCTGGGGCTGGGAGGGTACGGCTCCCTGAGATTCGATAATGATATGTACCTCGCCGGGGGCGGACGCCTGCCCGTAGGGCTGTCTTTCCAGTTTGCCAAACACTTTGAAGCCTTTCTCGGTGTTGCCTATAACCTGGGGCTCAGAATACTCCCCAGCATCAGTTTTCCCGCTCACTTCTTTAACGGGGAACTGGGATTCCGTGTCTGGCTCTGAGGCTCTCTGTTTTACACAGCCGCTGTCCCGGGCTTTTTCAAATTTGAATTTTTGAAAAAGCCCGGATGGTTACGCCTAACGCAGAAGCCGTACCTTGCTTAAAAAGAGCAGGGGATCGGCCTCACCCAGATCCCTGACGCGGCGGTAGTCATCGGGTGTTTCGGTATCGGACCCTGAAAGTATGAGACCGTCCCTCTGCCTCAGATACCACAGATAATGCTTGCCGGTAATGCGTATCCTTTCCCTGACATTCCACCGCTCAATAGTACGTTCCAGAAAATCACCCAGCATTATATGGTTTTCCTCGCCTGTCAGAAAAAAAATCTGATCCTTCCCGATAAAAAGAACTACCCGCCTGAACCCGTCGGCAAGGGATGTATCATTGCGGAATCCGTCAAACAGAAGTTTCTGTCCGCCCAGGTTCAGGTCGTAGCCCGCCCGGCGGAGATGACGGCGCAGTTCGACAAGCTCGGCCCGTACCTTGTCGGGGTGCATTCCTCCCCCGGACATTTCATGCCGCCACTGCCGTAACTGTTCCTCGTACTGGTCCGCAAGGGCGGTACGCTCAAGATACGCGCCGGTATCGGAGAGGAGTTTCCATACGCCCGCAAACCTGTCCGAGAGCAGATCAACAAGCCGGGTTGTTCCGCGTTTTGCCATTACCCCAAAACCCCTCCGGCCACAGGGCCTGCCCGAAAGCTCCGGTTTCATTCGGGCCGCTGCTTCAAAAAATTGACATTTTGAAAGGACCCAATTATAGTATAGAATACTACAGCGGAAGAATGCGAGTCCTGGTTATCTCCGACATACACGCGAATCTGGCGGCCTTTCAGGCGGTTTTGAAAAAGGCGCGGGGAGAATATGATGAAATTTTCTGCCTCGGCGATCTTGTCGGCTATGGGTCCCGTCCCAACGAATGTGTGGAACTGGCTGCCCAAAGCTGTTCCCTGGTCCTCGCTGGCAATCATGACCTCGCGGTCGGAGGGGTCCTTGATTACGCCGATTTCTCCGAACGCGCCAAAAAATCGGCGCAATGGACCAGCGCCCGCATCAGAGCGCAAAACAGGGCCTATCTTGCCGGGCTACTGCCCCGGGAAACCCGGGGGGATATGGTTTTTTCCCACGGCGGCCCCGAAAGCCCCGTATGGAGCTATATTCTTTCCGAAGATGACGCGGAGTATTCCTTTCAGAGTGAGGCGTTCAGGGTCTGCGTCTTTGGCCATACCCATATACCGTCGGTTTTTGTAAGAACCGGGGGGAACGAAAAAGACGCCCGGAACTTTTCAGATTCCTGCCAGGCGGTCTACGGCCTTCCTGAACTTTCCATAGATACCCATGAAACCGGGCTGAGAATCATGATTAACCCCGGCAGCGTGGGTTTTCCCCGGGACGCCGCCGACGGGCATACCTCGGCCCGGCTTGACCGCGCGGCGGCCCGGTACGCCCTTTTCGATCTCAGGACGGGAGTCTGGATTTTTAAGCGTATTGAATACGACCTGAAAGCCGGGGCCAGGGAAATGGTCAGGGAAGGACTTTGGTAAGGCCCGCAAAAACGCCCCGGAAACGCCGCGCTGAATTGACCTTTACCCCCAATACATCTATAGTCATGTTATGGGGATACTAACCAGCCAGAAGATCAGCGCCTATTACGAACGTTATAAAAACATAGAAGTTACGTACAGCAAAGAGATAATCCAGGTAACCAATCTTATCACCCAGCAGGTAGTTCTCAAGTGCGTGGGAGATTTCTGGCCCTGCGTTATTTATTCTTCATCGTTTACCGGCGCGAAAATTGTAGTTAATATCAACTCGGGTCTGCCCCAGAAACTGCAGCAGGCAAACAACCTTGTAAGCCTCCGTTTCTGCTTCAAGAACAGCGAATCCAATACGCCGGTGGCCTTTTTTGTTTCGGCAAAGACCGCGGGTTATACCCCCTATTCCGGTTCCAAGGATATGGCCATATTCCAGATACAGTTTTTGCAGCGTCCCCCCGATGACCTTATCGAAATCATGGGGCGGCTTCTGGACGCCAATATCAATTCGGCAAAACGAAGGGATGAACGCATACTCCTCACCGTAGAGTCAATCAGAAAACTCAAGCTGCTTTCCAAGGACAGCGCGGTTTTTATCCAGGGCATTCCCCGGCGCTGCATACTGAGGGATATTTCTTTTTCCGGCGCAAAAATCATCATGCTGGGAATTTCCAAATTCCTGGTAAACAAGGAAGCGGCCCTGAGGGTTGATTTTGACGACCCAAGAGAATCTTTTCTGCTCAGGGGAAAATTTATCCGCGCCGAAGAAGTGGAGGGCCGCAAGGAACTTATTGCCCTTGCCATGCTGATGGACAGCGCCCTGGTGCCCATGGGCTATAAAATCAGGATAAATGACTACATCGGCCAGATCAGGACCGAACCCGGCCCGCGCCGCGCCGCCGGAGCGGCCGCTCCGGC
>JAISDF010000088.1 GCA_031265025.1 Spirochaetaceae bacterium | reverse complement strand
CAGGGCTTCCCAGAGGGGGTCCATGCGGGGAAGGGCGCTGACGCTTACTATCTGCCCGGTGTCGGGGTGGGGGAAGGCCAGGGAGCGGGCGTGGAGCCTGATGCCGCCGCCTTTTTCGCTGCGGCGGCTGCCGTATTTGAGGTCGCCTTTTATGTGGAGTCCGATGGCGGCAAGCTGGGCCCGTATCTGGTGATGTCTTCCGGTTATGAGTTCAATCTCCAGAAAAAGATAGCGTATCCCCCGGCCCAGGCATCTGTATCTGAGCCGGGCCTCTTTGCGGCCGGGGCCGGGGCTGTCAAAGGCCCTGCTTTTATTGATTCCGGCGTCGCTCGCTATCCAGTGAAGAAGTTCGCCTTCACCGGCGGGGCCTGTCCCGCCCGCCGCCGCGGGGTCCTCGGTTATGGCCCAGTATTTTTTCACCGCCCTTCCTTCGGCAAAGACCCGGTTAAGCGACGCCAGGGCGTCGGCTGTTTTGGCAAAGAGCGCGCAGCCGGATACGGGCACATCAAGGCGGTGCACCGCTTCGGCATGGGGAAAGCCTTCCGCGCGGAGCAGGGCCAAAAGGTCCGTCATGCCCCTGCCCGCCCCTTCCACGGCTTCCCCGACTTCTTTATTGATTACGAGACAACAGGGGTCATCGTACAGTATTCTTTCGGATGGTATTTTTTCCAACGTGTGCTCCTATTCGTCCAAGAGGCCGTAACGAAGTTTCTCCCTGATGATGCGGGCGGAGGCTTCCTCAAGCCTTTCCCGGCTGAGTCTTCCTTCCGCAAGGGCGGCAAGAAAGGCCCTGTGGGTTTTGAGTATGTCGGGGGGCCAGACCATGACCATATCGGCGCCGGCGTTGAGCGCGGCGACAGAGGCTT
The DNA here is from genome assembly GCA_031265025.1 of Spirochaetaceae bacterium. Lineage (GTDB taxonomy): Bacteria > Spirochaetota > Spirochaetia > Treponematales > Breznakiellaceae > JAIRTD01. The sequence goes on along the minus strand of JAISDF010000088.1, from coordinate 3,358 downwards.
CGCCTGTCGAGGGAAAAAGGGAACGCACCGCCTTCATGGAAAAATCATCGGTGAGTATGATGCCTTCAAAACCAAGTTCCTCCCTGATCCAGGAACGCATAACGGCCGGCGAAAGGCTCGCGCTTGGTTCGCCGTCCATGGCGGGAACCGCCGCGTGGGAGACTATGAGGGCGGCGGGGGCGGCTCTTTCGATTACGGTTCTAAAGGAAGAAACAAGGGCCCGGAGTTCTCCGGCGGCATAGGGCAGCACGGTTCTTCCCTCGTGGGGGTCGGTTGCTCCGTGGCCGGGAAAGTGCTTTAGCGCTGAGGCCACGCCTTTTTCCTTCATCGCAAGAACGAAGAGCGAAGCCGCCCCGCCTGTAAACGAAGCGTCCCTGCCGTAGGAGCGGTCTCCGAGAAAGGCGCTGTTGTCACCGGTGAGGACTTCGGCCACAGGGGCAAGATTCATGGTAATGCTTAAGCCGCCGAGTTCCGCCGCCGCACTGAGGGCGCTGCCGTAGACTTCGTCAAGGGCCGCCTGAACGCCCTTTTTCAGCGCTTCATCTCCGTAAAAAAGGGGCGGCGGAAAAGACCCCGCGACACCGGCAAGACGGTTCACGGCTCCGCCCTCATGGTCCACGGCAATAAAGGGAACGAGGCTTTCCCCGGCGACAAACTCTTTTGCTTCGGCGATAAAGGACGCGACGGCTCCGGGGCTGTCCGCGATGTTATACGAAAAGAGCATAAGCGCGCCCGGAGGAACCTCGGAAAAAATTTCCCTCATCCAGGGGGGAAGTTTTTCTTTGCCGTCGGTTCCGGCCATAAGGACCTGGGCCGCAAGCTGCCTGTCGTCAAGTGAACGGGCAAGGGAAAGCGCCCTTGCCCAGAGCGCGGCTTCCGCAGCCTCGGCTTCTTTTTCCGCCTCGGCCTTCTCCGCGTCTCTCTCCGCCTCTTCCGCGCGCTGCGTCTCAGGGGCCGGCGCGTTTCCGCCTGACGCCTTCACCGCCTCAAAACAGGAAACAGGGGCCAGGGCCGCCGCGCTGTACCACAGGACCTTCAATGCCAAAAAAAGAATACGCTTCATGGTGCTACACCACTATATGCAAAAAAAGCCGTCCTGTGTAGCATGGGGCTATGTCCCTTAACTGGAAAGAAATCAACCTGATACTTTCGGAACTTGACCTTGAGGGCGGACAGATTCAAAAGATCACCCAGAGTACCTTTGATGTCCTGGCCCTCCATATTCACAATCACGGCAAAACCACGGCGCTCCTTGTGGCCCTCAGCCCCGGAGCGTGCAGGATACACGAAACATTCAGGGCGGTTCCCCGCAACGGCAAGCCCCTCCGCTTCGCCGAATTCCTCAAATCCCGCATAGTCAACGGCAGGATTATAAAAATCGAACAGCTTGGGGAAGACCGCATAGTCCGTGTATGCGTCCGTTCGGGCGGGGAAGAACTCAGGCTGTACATACGGCTCTGGTCCAACGCGGCCAATGTAATCGTTACCGATAGTGGCGGCACGGTCCTTGACGCCATGCGCCGCAGCCCCAAACGGGGCGAAGTGTCCGGGGGCTTTTACCGGCCTGAGCAGGACCTTTTGCCGGGCAATGACGCGGGGCCCAAGGTTCAACCTAAAACTCCGGCGCGGCCTCATGCTCCGGCGCGGGACTATGTCGTCAGGGACCTGGGGCCGGAAGGCAGCTTTAACGAACAGGTTGACCGCTACTATGCCGAACAGGGCGGCGCCCTTTCCCTTGAGGCGCTCAAGGCGGAGGCCCGCAAAATCTACAACGGCAGGATGGGAAGGCTCGCTGCTTCGCTTGAAACCCTCGCGGAAAAACAGGCCGGCTTCGCCGCTTCCGATTCGCTGCGCCGTTACGGTGACATCATCATGGCAAACCTCGCGTCCATCAAGGCCGGGGACGCCTGGCTTGAGGCCGATGATTTTTATACCGGGGAAAGGGTCAGGATACGCCTTGACCCCCGGAAAACCGGGCCGGCCCAGGCCGAGTCATATTACCTGCAGCATAAAAAGGCAAAAAGAAGCCTTGAGGATGTTGAAACGGAAATCAGGGCCGGCAGGGAAGAACTGGCCCGCCTTGAGGATGTCCTGGAAAAGCTCCTTGCCGAAACCAACCCCCTCCGCCTGTACAGGCTCATCAGGAACAAGGCTCTCCAGACCAACCGGGAAAGCGCAGGCGGCCCCAAACTGCCGGGGCTTTCCTTCCGCAGGGGAGACTGGACCATCCTCGTAGGCAGGGACGCGAAAGAAAATGACGAACTGCTCCGCAGGCATGTAAAGGGCAACGACCTCTGGCTTCACGCCAGGGATTATCCGGGTTCCTATGTGTTCATCAAACAGAAGCAGGGAAAATCCTATCCCCTGGATCTGCTCCTTGACGCGGGAAACCTCGCCCTGTTCTATTCCAAAGGAAGAAACGCGAAAAGCGGCGATCTTTTTTACACGCCGGTAAAATACCTGCGCAGGGCAAAGAACGGTCCCAAGGGCCTTGTGATACCGACCCAGGAAAAAAACCTTCATGTTACCCTTGAGGACAGCCGCCTCAGGGAACTGGAAAAATGCCGCGTTGAGTAAGCGCTTTCGTGTCTTGCATTGAAATCTCCCCGGCTTTACACTTTAAGCATGGGGAAAACGCGCCGGGGGAACAAAATACGCGCCATGGTTGCCGGAGGCCTTTTCTATCCCGAAGAAAAGACCCAGGCTGAAGCGGAACTTGTTTCCTGCGGCATGAAGGACCCCGGCGAGGGAAAGGCCCGTGCCGTTCTTGTACCCCACTGCGCCTGGAGCGTTTCGGGAAAAACAACAGCCGGGGCCTTCCTGCAATGTCCCGGAGAGAACGCTCTTAAACGGATAGTGCTGCTGGGCGCCCTGCATCACAGCGGGGAACAGGGGCTTTTTTTAAGCGAATCGGATTTCTTTGAAACACCCCTGGGGAATATTCCCGTAAGCCGGGAGCTCTGCGGCGCCCTCGCGTCCTGTTCCGCCCGCTTTGAGGTAAACGATATTCCCCATCTGCGGGAACATGCCTACGAGGTTGTTCTTCCCTTTATCAAATACCGCTATCCCCGCGCCTCGCTGGTGCCGGTGCTCCTGGGCGGCGGGAGCGCCCCTCTGGTCTCCGCCCTTGCCAGGGCCCTGAGGACCGTATTTGCGCCCATACTCACAAGCACCCTTTTTGTGATTCCAAGCTGCGCTTCAGTCAATACTGAAAAGGAAAGCGCGGAACAGGAGGCCAAGCTCTTTCTTTCCCTTCTGAGCGGGAAAAAGCCCCGCGAATTGATGAAAGCCCGCGAACAGGGTAAAATCAGCGCATGCGGAACCCCATTGACCGCGGCCCTTCTGGGAAGCGGCCTCT
>JAISDF010000039.1 GCA_031265025.1 Spirochaetaceae bacterium | reverse complement strand
GTCTTAATCCTCTCCGCCTTTGGCGGAGAGGCTGCATCCCTGCCGCCTCCGCGACAGTTTTGTCGGGAGCGCAGGAGTGCCTGGCACCACGCTACGGCATAGCGGCAGCACGTTCCCGTACCAGCCCGCTGACAATTTCTTCCGGCGTTTTGTGGGTTGGTTGGGAAAGGGATACCAGGTCTCGGGCGGTGCGGCTGTCAATACGCACCACCGGAATCCGTATGCGGGCTTTTGACGGGTCTACCGTGGGCGGATTATTGGTATAATATTCGTCAAGGGCAAACGCTTCTTCTTCGGTCATGGTTTCCATAATTTTCTTCGCTTACTATAGCGGGCATGAAAAATGAACGCAAGGGCGCCGTTTTGGGGGGGTAGTGGGAGACTTGCGAAGCAAGGCTCCCGCGAAGGGGGGCGCGTCGCGTATGCGGCACTGCCAAACGGCAGTGTGGAAATGCGCCCCCCTCTTAAAGCGGTCCTTACAAAGAGTCCGGGCTGTTCCGATAATAAGGGTATGGTTTTGTTCCGGCCCGGAGCGGCGTGGGTCCTTGTTTTGGCTGTTTCGTTTCCCCTTTTTGGGCAGGAGGTACTCAGGGGCGAGATACGGGTCGAGATGGAACCGGTCTACGCCGCCTATGTGGACGAGCAGTACCCCCTGGATACCGGGGCTGCCCACAGGCGGGCTCTGGAAGAAGCGGCGATGTTTTTTTCGGCCATGCTGTACGGCTGGTCTTTTGAGCATGAGATAGGCGAACAGGCCCGGCGCATTCCCGAAACTTTTGAACTTGAAGAGCTGGGCGGCGTCGCGTGGGGCGACAGCCGGCTTACCGTTACCGACGCGCGGCTTGAGGGGTCCCTGTTCTTCATGTGGGCTGATTACCGTCTTGATGAAGATCAAATCAGGCGGATGAGGGTCTGGAGGGCGGGAACTATACGGAGTGTCCATGCCCTGGGATACGGTCCTGTGGGCGGGCCTGTCGAAACCGGGGACTGGATGCGGATAAAAAAAACCGCCCTTGAGGACGCCGCGAGGGCCGCGGTGCGCGCTATGCTCCGGGGCAGTGAGCGGAACCGTCCCAAACACGCCAGGGGGTATATCGCCCTTGATTCCTTTCCAACGTACCGCCTGTCCTCAGGGCGCTGGCAGGTCAACGCCCGCTTTAGGGTCGAAATCACCGAAATCATTCCCTTTTCCGTGTACTGATACGGCATACTAATCCGGCGCTTCCCAAATTACCGCGCATTTGCTATTCTGACTCAAGAAACTGAACACGGAGTCTGCATGGATATTCAAAGTACGGTTAAAAACCTTCATCCTCTGGAAGTCAGGGTTATTCTTTCATACAAGAAAGGTGATGAGCTTACTGTTGAAAAAATCGAAAAGGACCTGGGTTTTAAGGCCGGAAACGGCAATCAGGCTCTGTCCTGGCTTGCCGGAAAGGGTATTGTGGGCGAGCTGAGAAGGGAAACGAGTTTTTTTTACGAGCTGACCGAACTGGGCAGGGTCTGGAAAGAAAAGGGAACTCCTGCCGAGCGCGTCATTGAATTGATACGGATACGGGAGCAGGGCGGGGCGGGGCCTACTCTGCCTGAGCTTGCCAAAACCCTGGGCCTTGACAACAAGGTCGCCGGCAGCGCCTTTGGTACCCTTTCCAAGCTGGGCGTTCTTGCGATGGACAGCGAAAAACGGCTTGTCATGGCCCTGTCCGGCAGCGAGCTTGAAAACGGCCGCCCAGCGAAAGGTAAGGGCGCCGAATATCTTGCCGTGATACGGGGCCTCCTTGACAGGGCGGGCCGGGAATCAGGGGAGTTTCTTGCCCGGTCCGATCTCTCTGAGGCCGAACAGTCCGCCATGTCGGGTATGGCAAAGAAGCGGGGCGCTGCCGACGCTCCTTTCAGGGAGCTTGAGAAGGAGACAGTGGTATTCGGCTTTACCCCCGCATGGGAAGGAACCGCCGTCGCCCTGAAAGCCGCCGGCATTACCGGAGACGAGATAGGGACTCTCAGCCCCGAGATGCTTGAATCAGGCTCATGGAAGGGCAGGAGCTTCCGTTCGTATAATGTGCAGGTCCCTCCCACACGGCTTGTTCCCGGAAGGACCAATCCCTACGCGAAATTCCTTGAGGATGTAAAGGACCAGCTTTGTTCCCTGGGCTTTGAGGAATTTGACGGCCCCCTGGTTGAAACCGAATTCTGGAATTCGGACGCCCTCTTTATGCCCCAGTTCCATTCCGCCAGGGACATACATGATGTGTACCATATTGCGGAGCCGGAGAAGGCCGTGTCCATTGAGGAGCCCTGGCTTTCCAATGTGGCCTCTGCCCACGAGAACGGCGGCAAAACCGGCAGCCGGGGCTGGAACTACCATTTTGACCGTGATTTTACCAGGCGGCTCATACTCCGCAGCCAGGGAACAGTGCTTTCGGCCAAGACCCTGCCAAAGGCGAAAATTCCCGGCAAGTACTTCGGCATAGTGCGCTGCTTCCGTTATGACAAGGTTGACGCCACCCATCTCTCTGATTTTTACCAGACCGAGGGCATAGTGCTTGGCGAGGATGTCAATCTCCGCACCCTGCTCGGTATGCTTGACATGTTTGCCAGGGAAGTGGCCGGCGCCAAAGAAGTAAAATACGTTCCCGGCTATTTTCCCTTTACCGAACCTTCTGTGGAAGTCCACATTAAACACCCGGCGCTGGGCTGGTTTGAACTCGGCGGCTCAGGCATTTTCCGGCCCGAGGTAACCCGGTCCCTGTCTGTCAATGTGCCGGTGGCGGCCTGGGGCATAGGCATAGACCGCATGGCTCTCATGGCCCTGGGCCTCAATGACCTCCGTGAGCTTTTCAGCAGCGATATTGAAAATGTACGTCTCAGGAGAACCAGGGCAAACGCGGGATGAGCCTCCCCTGCGGCTCCGCGCGGGATAGCCCTCCGAGGTTCCGCGCAGGATAGCTGCGGCTCCGCGCGGGCGGGTTTACAGGGTCCCGGACCGTTTTTTCAGTTCGGCATTGCAGGCGTCAAGGTCAAAGGCTGAAGGATCAAAGCCCGCGCCCAGTTCGGTTCCGGCCTGTTTCTGTTCGGGGCTTCCTTCCCGCGAGAGGGCCGCCACAAGGCGGCGGAAACGCAGGGGGCCGCTCAGGGTTTCGGGAGGACCGGCGCCTTCGCCCTCAACGCAGCACGGGCATCCCGTCTCGCCGGCTTCCTGACGGAAAAGAAAGAGAAGCCGCACATTCCAGTTGTTTCCGTATTCGTAAATAAGCTCCATGATACCCCGGACATCAAGCTCCTCAAGAACCGTGTCGGCGCGTATGCCGTTTAACGGCGGACCGGCCATGTCCCGGCGCGTCTTTTCCTCAAAAAAGCGGTAGGGATATTGAGAAGACCAGCCGAACGCGGTCTGGATGATTTCGTGCAGGTCTTTAAGGCTTGCCGAGGAAGGAAGGAGAAAGCGCCGCCATACATCGGTTCCGCCAAGACGGGCCTGTACACTGAGCCAGTCAAGCTCATTGGGGCCGTGCCTGACAACCGAGATCGCGCTCCGCCTGAAACTTTCGGTCGATTCCTCAATGAGGCAGCGTATGTCCTCATAGGTTTCGAGCATGCTGTCCAGGGAATTTTCCATCGCGTCAAGTTCGGCCTGTTCGGGAATCTCGTCCATATCCAGATCCTCAAGTACGCCGGCGGCGTGGCCCTGAATCTGGGAAAGGATGACAAAGGTATGCTTTGGAAACCACGCGCCGTTTATGCCGCTCCGTTTGAGATGGTCTATGAGTTCCACCACCGCCGTATGCATCTCGGCTACCCGCTGGCGCACCGGACCCATGACACGTTCACTGAACGGGGAATAGGACAGGCTGAATTCAATAAAAACCTCTTCAAGATAGCGGGAAAGATATTTTTTCTCGTCCCGGTTAAGATCGCTGATGATGGGTTCAGGCGCTATGCGTTCCAGAATAAGGCCGGGGTCCTCTTCCTTTCTGAAAAGGGAATCCCGTATATAGGACTGAATTACATATTCAGAAACAGGGATGCCATGACGGAACAGAATCTCCTCCACTATCGTGCGGTCAGGCGGCGCCTGGTCGGCGTAGAGGTGCACCTGATCGGGGATCTCCTTTCCCGCGTACCAGAAACGGGTTTCTATACCATAGGGCACCGTTTCAATCTGCTCGGTACGGTTATAGAGAAAGTCGTCCAGCGCGTAGGCCGGAAGCTCCCTCATGCGCTTGCCGCCGTACCAGTAGGCCAGGGCAATCTGCTCCTCGGTTGACGATCCGGGGCCCTTGTACTCAAAGGCAAAACGAAAACCCGCCTCGGCAGCCTCAAACCAGTCATAGAGTTCGGTCCGGGACCAGGAGCCCTCAGGAATCCGGTCAAGCTCGAAAACGCCGTTCTTCCAGTCAAGGGTCCTCACGGCAAACACATCACCGGGAACAAAGGAACCTGAGCGGTACACATTCCGCATATCAAGGGTATGCACCGAAACCTCGGGCGGGTCCTCATAGGGATCGCCGTTAAAAGCCGATTCGTTTTCCGGGTTGTCCCTGGCCACATACTGGGGCGCGTATTCTTCGCCAAAGAGACTGTAGTAAGGATAAAAATCCTCAGGGGGCCCCTCGGTAGTTGTATAGGAAACAGCTTCCCCTTTCCACAGAAAAGTATATTCCTGGGGAAGCAGCGCCGGATTGGCAAAGGGAATACAGCGGTGGCCGGGAATCAGTATGCCGTTCATGATTTCGGTGCGGGAAGGGTGTATCACAAAGGGAACCGGCTCAAAGCAGCCACGCCGTGAGATGAGGTGCTTTTTGTCCACCCTGAAAGCCAGATTGCGGGCGTTGATAAAGGAATAAATTTCCCCTCCAAGCCGCCTCGCCCCCTGGGAATCCACCATGCGTATAAAAGAAGCCACATCGTCAATGGTAAAAGAATCAGTGGCGTTTTCGAGAAAATCGTAAAGCGCGTCTTCCTGGGTAATGGTCATGCGTCCTTTTAGTATAGGAGCAGTATCTTGTCCTGTAAAGCCGTTATTCCAAAAAGCGGCGCCTCTCGTGCCGTATCGGGAAAAAATGGGGAAATTTGACCGCTATAAAAGCAAAATTGACGCATGTGTATCAAAATGCCCCATAATACAGGATAGAAAATTGAAGCGAGGCCGTTTTTTCAAAGCCGGTCCTCAAAAAAACCGGGATTTGGCCGTGAATTCCCTTCAAAAAGGATGAAAAAGGACATTTTTTCTTCTTCAATATTGAATTACAGGAACATGGCACGGTATTTGCTAATATATATGTGGTGATTGAAAATCACCCGTGGGCTGTCAAAAACCGGATGGTTTTTAGGCTGCCTCATGAAAAACAAAATCATAGACCATAGGAGGTAAACTATGAAAACAGTAGCTTTGTACCGGCCCCTTTCCATTGAGCGGGCGCTCCATGACTTTGACCGTTATATGGAATCTTTCTTTGGGGATTCGTCCATGATTCCCGCCGGAAAGGTTCCTCCGGTGGACATTCGGGAATACGACGGCCACTATGCCATGGAAATGGAACTTCCCGGCTTTGACGAGAAAGATGTCGAAGTCCAGGTAAACGGCGGCTCCTTAAGCATCGCTTCCAGGAAGGAAACAGAGAGCAGGGAAGAGTCCGAAAAACCGGAGTCCAAAAAGGACGGCCGTTTCCTGATGCGGGAACGGAAAATAACTTCGTTCAGCCGGTCCTTTACCCTGCCTGAAAGCGTTGATCCTGACCAGATTTCCGCCAGCTTCAAAAACGGCATACTCACTCTTGAGTTAAAGAAAAGGCCCGAAGTCAAGAAGCGGCTCATTTCCATTGAGTCCAAGTAAATCGGAAAGGAGGCTGTCCATTAGTTGAACAGCCTCCTTGAGGATGACAAAAACCGGCCAAGTTTATTCAACTAATTTACAAACAGTAATCTTGAAACACCCTGCGGCGCTGCCACGGGGTGTTTTTTTAGGGTACAGCGAACCCGGCCTACGAACCCCGCCGCTTCTCCGGGGCGGAGTTAGACAACGTCAGGATTGCCGGGAAGGTAGTGGCTTGTTATCGTAGGGTATGATATAGTAGGAAATACGTATGCAAAACCTTTTGGACGACCTGACCAAACTTCTTGACGATTACGGTGAATTCACCGATGAAAACGGAAATTTGCTCAAAAACAAGGTTGTTGAATACACCCTTAAACTCGACACCGGCTTGCTCCGCCTTCTGCTGAAAAGTAAAGCAATAAAGAAACATTTCTTTACGGAAGTTGACGGCCTATTGGTTTTTGATAAAATCAAATTTCAGTCATTCGTTTCAAACAAAGAATTCTTGCCCGATAGTTACACGGTGTTCAAAAACAAAATCGGCCTTGTCGATGAAAAAGGCGGTTTTATTTCATCATCGGGTAACGTTACCCTGGCATGGCCCTATAAAGATTGCGTCCTC
>JAISDF010000167.1 GCA_031265025.1 Spirochaetaceae bacterium | reverse complement strand
GCGGCGCCGTTATTGTAGCGGTACATGGCAAGAAAGCGGTCAAGGCCGTCGTTTTCCATGGTCCGCGCCATGGCCCTCCGCATGAAGGAATCGGCGTCCTGTATCCACAGGGTATCCTGGCTGAGTATCTCCTGGTACGTTTCCTCCATCTCGTTGAATTCCCGCCTGAGCCTTCTCAGTTCGGCGATTTTGTAAAGTATCTCAAGATCAAAGCCGGGAATTTCAAGAAGGTCCCGTGCGTCATGGGCTTTCCTGTACTGGCCCAGGGCTATGGACAACTCGCCTTCGGTCCGGTACACCTCGCCGAGCCAGTACTCGGCTTCGGGGTATAGTTTCAGTTCCCCTATTTTTTCAAGCGCCGCCTGGGCCGAGCCGTTAAAATTTTCACGGGGACAGCGGTAGTACAGCTCTTGCAGGGCGTTGGCCGCGTTGATATGGCCCCGCTCCGCTATATAGGCTTCTATCCTGGGAAGGGAATCGTCCATGCGGCGCACTTCGGGAAGGGACAAGAGGTCTATGAGGGCGGCCTCCATGCGGCTGTATATGGCTTCCTTCTGCCTCCTGGCCTCCTCAAAGGAAAGGAGGGCTCTGCCGTATTCGCCGTTTCTGAAGTAGAGCTTGCCCTGTTCCAGGGTAAACCAGTAGGGCCTGTCCCCTGCCTGGGAATGGACTGCCGTAACGGACAACAAAAAGAGTACGCAGGCAATCAACAATCCGGCTGCCGGTACAGAAGAGGCACGTCTTTGGTACGTATTTTTTCCGCCGGCCACAGTATACTCCTCAGGGCGGTTTCAAAATTCGATATTTTGAAACCGCGGTCTTAAAATCTAAAGTTTATCCAGTTCTTCCCGAAAGGCCTTGTCGGCCTCGTCCGCGTCTATGGTCCGCACGATGTTTCCGTGCCTGAAGATGAGCACCTTGTTGCCCGCCCCGGTAATGCCCAGGTCCGCGTGCCGGGATTCGCCGGGACCGTTCACCGCGCAGCCCATAACGGCAACCACCGCCGTCTTGTCCAGGCTGTAAAGGTAATCCCGCCACTTTTCCGTAAAGCCGTGGGTATCAAAGCTGTTCCGTCCGCAGCGCGGGCAGGACACCAGGGTAATGCCCCTGGCGGAACCTGACTCCTCATCAATGGTTCTGAGTATCTCCCTCGCGGCGATTACCTCGTTTTCCATGGTATCCGAAAGTGATACCCGCACCGTATCCCCTATGCCCTCTTTGAGAAGGGTATAAAGGGCCGCCGTATTGCGCACCACCCCGCTCACCAGGGGACCGGCCTCGGTAACCCCCAGGTGAAGGGGAACGCCGGTCCTGGACGCAAGAATGCGGTTCGCCTTTATAGTATCGGCAACCGAAGAAGTTTTCAATGACACAAGGAAATCGGTAAATTGAAATTCATCAAAGAGGGAAAATTCCCGCTCAGCCGCCAGAACCAGGGCATCGGGGCGGCTGAGGGTCCCGGCGTCCACCTGCCCGCCAAGGTCCCTGGGAAGGCTGCCGCCGTTGACGCCGATGCGTATGGGCACTCCCCTGTCCTTCGCCCTGGAAAGCACGGCGCGTATTCTGTCCGCCCCGCCTATATTGCCGGGGTTGATGCGTATTTTGGCTATGGGAAAATCAAGGCAGCGGAGGGCCAGTTTATAGTCAAAGTGAATATCAGCCACCAGGGGCATGGAAACCATGCCTGAAAGTTTTCCCAAGAGCTCCGCCGCTTCCATGTCGGGAACGGCAAAGCGGAGGAGGCGGCAGCCCAGATTCCACAGTCCCTCAATACGGCGCACCACAGCGGCGTCACCGTCAAGGCCGGAAAAAGAGAGGCGGTCCTTCCACATGGTCTGGACCGGCACAGGATGACCGCCTCCGAGCATAACGGTTTCCAGATGGGCGAAACCGCCTATTCGTATTGTCCGTGTACCTGCGGGGGCCAAGCCTGTCAGCCCGGGGCTAAGCTGATCAGCCGAGGCTGATCATGGAGAGAACCATCGCGAAAATGGCGACGGTTTCGCAGATACCGACTATCATCATGTAATTGACAAAGCCCTTGCCTGTTTCCCCGGTGGCGTCGGCGCCGGCGGCGCCTGTTTTGCCCTGGACAACAGCCGAGAAGGCGATAGCCGTGCCGGAAGCGATGCCGAGGGCAAGGTAGAACACCCCGTTTTCAGGGTTCGCCAGGGCCGCAGGCTTCATGAAGAGCAGTCCCAGTATAAATCCGTAGAAGGTCTGGGTCAGCGGCGCGCCGCCAAAGGCGAGCAGGGTCATAGGCGCCGGTTTGTTCGCTATGTAACACTTTTTCCACGCGCCGATTACCGCCTGACCGGCGATGCCGATACCGATTCCTGACCCTATCGCAGAAATACCCATTACAAGACCCGCACCAATCAACCCTAAATTCATGCTAAACTCCTATTTAGTGCGGCCGTTACCCGCACAATTGTCCCCGGACATTTCGGAAAGGTCCGGAATCGCGATTATATTTAAGTCTTTTCCAAAACTTCAGGTTTTGGGAAAGCAACCTTGGATTTAAAAGGCTTATACGCATGCCCCGCCCAAGTAAGTCCGGCGTGGCCCGAAAACTCAAGGGTATTAAGACGCACCCCGTGAACCAGCACCGAAAGGATATTCAGCACCATATTGAGGCCGTGGCCGAAGACCAGAAGAATGATCCCGAACACAAAAAAGATCAAATGCCCCAGCATGGGTCCGGCCATGGAATTTACCGTAGAGGCTATGGCCGCCCCGGCGAGCCCTACCGCCCAAAGCCGTATGTAGGACATGATGTCGGAAAACACATTGGCGATGCCGAGTATCGCCGAAATAATATTCTTGAGGCTTTCCAGTATAGCCCGGCCGATGCTGCCGTCATAATTCGCGAACACGAAGTTGAGGAGGAAGCCCGCGGCAAAAGCATACACGGCGGGCATGGCGAGGGGAATACGCCGGTACTCATTGCTTGCCAGAAGGGAAAGCACGACACAGTACATTCCGGCCAGCATGGCCATGGAGCCTATATCTCCCAGGGCCTTGAGGGACCTGTTTTTAATGATGGCCAGAATATGGCCTATGGAAAGCTGAATCAGGGCCAGTGAAAAACAGAAAATCATCAGGTTCTGCTGGACCATGGCCTTGCCCAGGGCGGACTGGGAAGCGCTCACATTTGAAATAAGGGGCAGCGACAGGTCCTTGAGAAGCGCGGGGAGCCGTGTCAGGTCCTCAATGCCGAACCATGAACAGGTAAGCACGCCCCAGGCAAAGTTCGACAGTCCAAGAAGCAGGAGGAGCTTTAACGCCGGGGGAACGCCTTTTTTGACGGTCTTTACAATGCCCACCACAGCGGCGCACAGTATGATGGCGCCGTAGCCCGCGTCGCCGAATATCATCCCGAAAAAGATTATAAAGAAAAGGAGAAACCAGCCTGAAATATCCACTTCGTTATAACCGGGTACAATCTCAAGGAAATCGGTCAGGGGATTGAGGAGGCTTACCAGGGGATTGTTTTTGAGCTTGGTGGGTACCATGTCGTCAGGACCGGGATCATCCGCGCTCAGGGCCCAGCCGTTTTCAGACGCGGCG
>JAISDF010000208.1 GCA_031265025.1 Spirochaetaceae bacterium | reverse complement strand
GCCGCGTCAAGGAGGCTTCCGATGGCGGATATGCCCTTGCCGAACATAAGTTCCAGTTCAACCTTGCGGAAAGGCGGGGCCACCTTGTTTTTAACCACCTTGACCCTGACCCGGTTGCCTACGGCGTCGGCGTCGCCCTTTTCCATGGTTTCCATCTTGCGTACTTCGAGGCGTACGGACGCGTAAAATTTGAGCGCGTTGCCGCCTGTAGTTGTTTCGGGATTACCGAACATGATGCCTATCTTCATGCGTATCTGGTTGATAAAGACGAGCAGCGTCCTTGATTTGCTTATGGTGGCGGTGAGCTTTCGCAGGGCCTGGCTCATGAGCCGCGCCTGGAGTCCCATGTGGGCGTCGCCCATGTCGCCGTCTATTTCGGCCTGGGGGGTGAGGGCGGCGACCGAGTCCACCACTATCACATCCACCGCCCCCGAACGGACCAGGCTTTCGGTAATTTCCAGGGCCTGTTCGCCGGAATCGGGCTGGGATACCCATAAATCGTCAATATTGACCCCGAGATTCCTGGCATATACCGGGTCCAGGGCATGTTCGGCGTCCACAAAGGCCGCTATGCCGCCTGTTTTCTGCGCTTCGGCGATGGCGTGCAGGGCCAGAGTGGTCTTTCCCGATGACTCAGGTCCGTAAATCTCGATGATTCTCCCCCTGGGATAGCCGCCTATACCCAGGGCCTCGTCAAGAAGTATGGAGCCTGTAGGTATGATTTCCAGACCCGCCGCGTTTGAATTGGTTCCCAGTTTGATGAGGGAACCGCTTCCGAACTGCTTTTCTATCTGAAGCCTCGCGGCCTCAAGGGCTTTTTCCTTTTCTTCGGCTGTCGCCGCCCTGGTTACGTTTCCCCGGACTTCCGAACTTTCGCTTGATCTTGCCACGTTTTCCTCCCCTCTCTATATGGCCTGGGCATGCGGCCCGCTTTAGTATACACGAAAAAAAAAAACAGGTATACTCTTGAAATATGGAATGTCGTTTTGCCATTACCTCAACGCGTTCGATGAAATGTTATGCTTCCCAGGTGGTGGACCACCTGAAAAAATTCCCCAGTTTTTCGACCCTTTCCGGGGACATTGACCACGTTGACAATCTTGAGGTGGACCGTTTCGCGGACGGAGAGATGGAAGTTACGGTTTCCACCTCGCTGCGGGGCAAGGATGTTTTTCTCTTCACCAGTTGCGCGCGGAATGAAGCCGGTATTTCGGTGGAAGAGGCCAAAATTGAACTTTACCACACCGTGGACGCCCTCAAGCGCGCCCAGGCAAACAGCATTCTCATCTTTGAGCCCTTTATTTCATCGTCCCGTTCCGACAGAACCATACGGAGAAGTTCTGTCGGGCTCTGGGTACACCTCAAGACACTGACCAGCCTGGGAACCAATCATATACTGACCTACCAGCTTCACTCGGACAAGTCCAAGTCAATGCTTGACCCCACGGTGGCCTACCTGGAGGATATTCCCGCCCTGACCCTCTTAAAGCGAAGGCTCTGCGACGTATACATCAAAAATATTGAAACCCTGGAAAACTTTGTCCGTCCCAACTGGGCCTTTTGTTCTGTTGACGCCGGCGGGGAAAAGCTGGCCCGGCGTTTTGCCAACGCCTTTGGCTCGCCCCTGGTGGTGGCCCATAAACAGCGGGATTACTCAAAGGCCAATACCATTGAATCCATAAACATACTTTCAGCCGAGCCTCTGGAAGGAAAGGTTCTGTGGATAATCGACGACATGATTGATACAGCGGGTTCGGTGGAAAGCCTCATCCTCGCCCTCGCAAAGCACAGGCCGGCCGAAGTCAACATTGCCGCTGTTCACGCCCTTTTTTCCGATCCGGCGCTGGAACGGCTGACCAAACTCAGCGGCCGGGGACTCCTCAACCGTATCGTTGTTACCGATACGGTGCTCTGCCCCGACATGCTTCCCAAAGAACTTCCCCTGCTTGAGGTTGTTCCTTCGGTGGAGCTTACCGCCCAAATCATAGGAACCCTTGTTACCGAAAATCCCCTGGGGAAAATTCTTGAGTCCTTTAACGCCGAGCGTTACCTTAAAAGACCCAGGCTGATTATATAGAGGGAAGTTCCCCCGCTTAGCTTTCCGGTTCTTTTGAATCGATGATTATCGTAACCGGGCCGTCATTGGTATAGCTGACCAGCATGTGGGAGCGAAACACCCCGGCCTCACAGGGAAGATTGAAGGCCTTTATTTCAGTGATGAATAAATCGTACAGTTTTCCGGCCTGTTCAGGCGGCGCCGCCCGGGAATAACCGGGACGCCTTCCCCGGCGGGTATCGGCAAGAAGGGTGAACTGGGAAACGGCAAGCACGCTTCCCCCAATGTCAAGGACCGAAAGGTTCATCCTGCCTTCCCCGTCGTCAAACACGCGGAGAAAGGCAATTTTTTTCGCGAGATGGCGTACATCGTCTTCAGTGTCGTCAAGGGCCACGCCAAGATACACCAGGAGGCCATGGTCGATTTTTCCGCTTATGACGCCGTTCACCGTTACCTGGGCGCCGCGCACCCTCTGTACAACCGCTTTCACGGGCGCTTCAATTCCGCAGTCCCGGCGCCTGGTGAATCGCCACTCCCTCAAGGCGTATAATGATACGCGAGTCGCCCGATCCCGAGGCGGGGACGAGACGGCCGAGGACTTCCAGAGGTTCGTTTGTATTGACCGCTATGGCAAAGGAAAAATGCACCGGCACTATGCCCTCCATGGTACTCCGGGTATCGTAGCCCGCGAGGAGGTCAAAGGACGTGCTTTGTTCCTGACTGTCAAGATTGGCGGCCATGCCGCGCCATATCACAAAACAGTCCCGGTACAGTATGGGGTCAACGCTTACTTCCGCGTAGGTATACCTGTCCTTGAGCGTATCAAAAGCGGGGACGGCGGTGTAATTCATCAAAAGCCGGGCCTTGTTCTTTACCCCCTCGGAAGCGTTGGATTCTATGATGCGGTTAAGTTCCACCTTGGCGGCCTCGTCACGGTAATCCAGAAAGAACCGCCTGGCCTTTTCGTAATTGTCAAGAACCTGTCTGGCGGTAAGCACATAACGGTAACTGCCCCCGGTCTGTACAGGGCGCTCTGTCTCGTTCTTTTCGAGCAGGGTCTCATCCAGCCCTCCCCTGGCGGGTTTTTTGCCGAAGCCGCCGTTAAGGCCGATGATGACGGCAAGGATTACAAGACCGGCCGCAAGAACAGCGCCAAGGGGAAACAAAAGCCTCCCCGCTGAAAAAGGAAGTTCAGGGAGGGGCGGGAAAATTTTTTTCAACCTGCCTGACTCAAGCATGCCCTTGATGGTGTCGGGATCGCCGTGCTTCCGTATGATGCCGAGGGCTTCCCTGGCCCGGGGATTCCCGGGGTCCACATCCTGTATTTCGAGGTAGAGATCCACCGCCCTGTTTATCTCGCCCCTGCGCAGAAAAAGCAGGGCCATGCCAAGGAGCACCGAGGGATCCCGCATCTTGATGTCCCTGGCCTGTTTGAAATAGGTGAAGGCGCCGCCGTAATCCCCGGAATAGAGGCAGGAGGCGGCAAGGGTATAGTGATAGGTAAAGGAGTCCCGGTAACGGAATATCTCTCCTTCAAGAAGCTGTATCGCGTCTCCGTAACGGCCCCTTCCGGAAAGCCTGGCCGCCCTTGTCAGTATGGGATCGCCTTTCATGATGAATATTCTTACTGCCTGCCATAACGGGCCCTGAGCTGCCTGAGGGTAAGCTCCAGGGCGTTTAATTCCTCTTCGGAAATATTTCCCGAAGCGATATAGCTGTCTATACGGTTGATGAGGCTCCGCACGGCGGCAAGGTCCGCCTGGGGGTCCCCGCCCGCGAAAGCGGGAGACTGGCCGGGAAGGGCCTCCGCCTGTACCCCCGGCAGCGCGGCCTGTACCCCCTGGGGCAGCGCGGCCAGGGCCTGTGCGTCCCGGACCGGGATACGCGCGGCGGTGATTTCCCCTCCGCCGCCGGCAAGCCACAGCCTGGCCTCCCTGGACGCCCCGGCGTCGACGCTCACCGGTTCAAAATAATAGGCCACAGCCGAATCATTTACCGAATAAGGCAGGAGATTGAAATTCCTCCCTTCATTGACGCTGATTTTCCAGGCGGCGTCGTTGAGGCGTTTCCAGTTTCCCATGAGAAGCTCATCGGCGAAATTTCCGCCTGAAGGGAAACCACCAAAAAGGCTGAAGTTCCCGTTCCGCGAACACCACCACGCGCCCGGCTCCCCGGTGAAAAGCGTCTCGCCTGATACAGGACGCGTCCCGGCCTCAAAGTGAGCGCGCTCCCCTTCGCCCAGATACGTATCAAGGAAAAAACGTATGCCGATACGGGAAGCCCGGTTGCTTTTGTTTTCGGCCCGTATCACAATGTCTATCCCGTCGGCAAGCTCCGAATTTTCAGAGCGGGTAAAAACAAATTCCTCGGTAAGCGTAAGAAAAGCCGACTCAAAGACAAGGGCCGGGTTGGGGCCGCTACCCTGGCGTACCCTGAACGATGATGATTCGCCGAGTTTATAGGTACGGTCATTGACCATGACGGTAAGAAAACTGGTGCGGGGGTCCTGGTCCGTAAAAAGGGGTTCGTAGCGCCTGTTGGCCGTATCGGTCATGTAATACAGGGAAAACCGGCCCGTGCGCTCATGCAGCACAAGTTTGACACGGCCGTTGGCAAATTCCCCGGCATGGAGAAACGCCGCCATACAGAGGAAGACGGCCAGCGCCGCGGCCCTCGTAAACGCCCTTCCCGGGCGCGGAAAACGCCTCATCTGCTTTCACCTCCGGCCGCTTCGTCAAGCTCCCCGGACAGGGCCTGCTCCAGTTCCCGGGCCCTGACTTTAAGGCCAAGCAGCCTGGTCATCCTGTCCTCGGGCGGCGTACCTGAACCCCGCTCAAGGGCGGCCCGGAGTTCGGCAATCTGCCGCTGGTATTCGGAATTGGCGGTTTCAAGGTCCTCAAGGCGGGTGTCCCTGAGCATATCGGCTATGCGTTTCTGATAGGCTATGATGGCCTGGTCATAGGACCGCTCGCGCCTCTGGTAATCTTCCACGGTTTTAAGGGATTCCTCATGGCTCCACTGGAGGAGGCTGAGGAGTTCGTCTTCTACTTTTTTCTGGTTTATAAGGGAAATCCGGTAAGAGGCGGCCTCGTATTTTACGCTCTGGGGAAATTCGTCAATGATACGGGAAAAAATATCATGGGCCTCGTCAAGGCGGCCCAGGGCAAAAAGACATTCTCCCACCCAGTACACAGCCTGGGCCTTGCGGGCCGGATCGGCGGCGCGGAAGGCGTAATCGGAGAACAGGACAATGGCCGGGTCATAGCTGCCAAGATAAAAAAGAGCCCTTCCCTTTTCATAGGAAACCTCGGAGACGCGCCTTCCCAGGGGATTTACCCTGAGCAGTTCATCAAGGTCCCTGATGACATCTTCGTATTCACCGGCGGAAAGTTCCGAAAGGGCAATCCAGTACAGGGCCTCGCCCTGGTCATTGGGGGTCAGGGCGTCGGCCTGGGCCCTGCGTAGTTCCGCCGCCGCGTCCCGCCACTGACCTCTGCTGTAAAGCTCTATGCCCCGTTCAAGCCTCGGAGGAAGGTTCTGCGCCTCAAGACCCGGAGAAACAAGAGCTAAAGTCCTCATGCCGAGGAAGATCAGAAAAAGCGGCTTTTTAACCATCAACGACTCCTCTGATTTAATTTTCGGCATATTTGGCCCTTTTCAACACAGGCCAGGCCCGGAAACGGCCCAAAAAACCGGCTCCCGGAGGAGCGCACTCTCAGGCCCTTCCCTTAAGGGTCCGCACTATGCCGGCCTTGTCAGGGGCTTTGAAAAAAGCCGAACCCGCGACAATGACATCAACACCCGCCTCCCTGACCAAAGACGCGGTTTTTTCGTTTATGCCTCCGTCAACGGAAACAAGGAAACCCTTCCATCCGGGACCCCGTTCCTTTGCAAGGCGGTCACGAAGGCCGGCCAGGGCGGATATTTTCCGTATACATTCGGGAATCAGTTCCTGGCCGCCGTAACCGGGATTGACGGTCATCACCAGGACAAGGTCAACAAAGGGAAGCAGTTCTTCAATGGCGCTTACCGGCGTTGACGGCACTATGCTGACGCCGGCCAGCTTTCCCAGGCCGTGTATTTTCTGAACCAGCCTGTGGGCATGGACCTGGGCTTCGGCATGAAAGGTAACGCAGCCGGCGCCCGCCAGGGCAAAGGCTTCCACAAGGTTTTCCGGGTTGAGCGTCATTAAATGCACGTCAAGGACAAGAGAGGTATGGGGCCGCAGGTCCTCCACCATCTTGGGCCCGAAAGTAATAACCGGCACAAACTGGCCGTCCATCACGTCCAGATGTACCCATTCGGCTCCCGATTCCCCGATGGCGGCAAGCCCTTCGGACATATTGTAAAAATCAGCCGAAAGCACCGAAGGAGCGATGATGATTTCTCTTTGCATGTTCACATAATAATGCCGGGAAGCGGCCCTGTAAAG
>JAISDF010000125.1 GCA_031265025.1 Spirochaetaceae bacterium | reverse complement strand
CCCTCAAGGAGGTAGAGCCTTCCAGACCATGCCGCGACGAGGGCCCTGTAGAGATTGTCGCCGACAGCCCGCCCTTCAAATTCCTGTACCTTCGCCCTGGCAGCCCTGAGGTCATTCTGCCCGGCTTCCCTGTCCAGGACCACTATGGCGTTTTCCAGTTCCACCAGGTCGGACGCACCCTCGGCCGTGGAAAGAAGGAGATCCTTCTGCAGCGACTGGCAGGAAGCCAGTCCCAAAAGAGCCGCCGCGAGGCAGGCACGATACAGGTTTGACTTGTTCATTTTGAACCTCATCTTTACTACTCGCTATCTGAACTGCCAGCGGTAGAGCTTGTTATCCATGCCTATACCGGCGCATTCCATTCTGCCGTCCCCATCCAGGTCTCCGAAGAAGGGCCTGCCCCAGACCGGCAGGGGAAAGCCGTCAAGGGAAATGAAATTCCGGGAATACCCGTAGAGGGCGTTTCCGTTGCCGGTGAAAAAGATTTCAGGGCTCTTGTCCCGGTCTATGTCCACCACGGTGAGGGAGCCTTCCTCGGCCCGCAGTCCCGGTATGTTCTGGAAGAGCGCGGCGCCGTCCATACCTATCTGGTAGAGGGTCCCGCCCGCGGAAAGGACCCAGAGGGCCTGGCCGTCAAAAACAGGCTGGAGGTAGAATACCCCGTCCAGTTCCGCGGGAAAGCCTTCAAGGGCCGCGCCGGCCTCGTTAAACACATAGAGGCTGCCGGCCTGGGTAATGAAGGCGACACAGGCCTGGTTGTTCCACGCGAAGACCAGTGGGGAACCAAAGGCGATGCCTGAAACCGACACCGGCCATGCGGGATAGGCGCCTTCCCTGTCGAAAAGCCAGAGGTCGCCGAAAAAGCTCTTTGGATAGGCGGCGATATAATCGTTACGCGCCTGGTGCAGGAAGGAAGGCGGCGAGAGCAGCACTTCGTCAAAGGTTACGGGAAGGGCGCTTCTGACCCCTTCCCTGTTTACCGTATAGAGCGCCCTGTCGTCTCCCGAAAGGTACAGCTCCCTGCCGAAAGCGACCGGGGGAGAAGAGAGCCGTATGCCGGTAACAACGGGGAAGGGCGCGATGACTTCCATATCGGCGCTGACAAGGCTTACGTCGCCCTGGGAATCGACCACCCAGGCGGCGGGATCCTGCGGGTTCTGGGGATTGAAGTCCGGCGCGGGAACCACGTATACGGTTCCCCTGCCTTCAAGGGAGTATACGCGGTTATCCTTGGGATTCACCGAGAGGGCGGAATTCCCCCTGGTGAGGAGGAGCCGCGACTCGCCCCGCCTGCCTATGCTTATGCCGTACACTTCCTTGCCGGCGCGCCCCTCCAGGTCAAGGGGATAGCCGGGAAGCAGTTCCAGACCCCCGCCCGGGGCGGAAATTACCGAAACGCTTATCTTTACGGCGCTGTCCTTGAGGCTCACCCGTACCAGCCCCTGGCGGTAAAAACGGAGCAGGGAAGCTATGGCGCTGTTCCCTTTAAGGAAGAAAGGAACGGAACGGTCTATAGAGTAAAAGAGGCTGAAAGAATTGAGGTCGGAACTTGACTGGCTGAGATTCTGCCAGGCGGCGGTTTTTGTGAGGGCCGCGTTTTTCCGTATTGAGTTCACCGCGGCGAGCAGGGTGTCGGCCGATTCGCAGACAAGCAGGTAGCCGCTCTGGGGAGTGAAGAAGGGCATGGGAACCGTTACTTTAAGATGCCGCAGGAGCGCGTCAAGAAAGCCGGGCAGCCTGATCTGGGGTATGCGGGTCCCGTCAAGAACCACCGAGGTGTTTTCGTTTATCACCAGCGAGGAAAATACCCTGTCGAAAACTTCCCGCCGCTTCTCCTCGTCCCGTATCTGGACGGCAAACACCGGATGGGGCCTTCCCTCAAGGCCGAACACAGCGAATTCCGAACCGCTCCATGAATAGAGCAGCTCGTCAAGGCCCATGCGGAAGAAAAGCCGCGACGAACTTTCCGCCGATCCAAGGGTCCGCGTTATCTCGCCGCCTGAAATCTGGGCGGCCAGGGCGATAAGCTCTTCCAGGGTCGCCGATGAAAGTATGGTGCTGTACTGGGTTGTATCGGGGAGGAATTTGGTTATGGAAGAAAGGGATGAATCTTTGGCTATAAGGTCCTTTATGGCGCCCGGAGCGGAATCAACGCCGCTTAAAAGGTCAATGTCGAGCTTGCGGGGGTAAAAGCTGAGGGCCGCCTCCACAAAGCCCCCGAGACTGAGCAGCTTCAGGGTTTCCGCCACGGAAGCGTCGGTCGCCGCGAGGGAAGAAACAAGCAGATCGGTGGAGATAAGCAGGGCGGCGTCGTAGTTTTTCGAACTGAATTCCTTGACCCTTGACCCCCTGAGATCGCCGTCCCTGGAAGTCCCGTTGAGGACCGATTCAAAAAGGGCCCGGTCATTTGAAAGAACCAGGAGATTATGGAACGGGGCTATGTACCAGACAGCGTTTTCCGCGCGGTATTCAAAACGCGAAAGTTTTCCCGCCTGGACATAGTACAGGTTCGGGACAGTAAAGCGGCCGGCCAGGACAGGCAGAAAACGGAGCAGGGGGGACAGGACCCCCGAATCCCAGGCGGCCAGGATTCGGCCGTCATCGAGCAGGGCGCCGTCAAGGGTCCCGCTGCCGGCAAAGCGCGTAAGCGGCGACGCGAGCAGGCCGCTTTCTTCAATCTGAACGAGGACGGGAAGCGCCGGGGCAAGGACGGGATTCCCCAGCATATCCTGCAAAGGCTCATGGGAAAGCGCCTTATCGGCCAGCCGCACCGGATTGGGAACATGGAGATAGGCGGTAAACGAATCCGGGATGACCGAATCCGCGCCGATTCTCCCGATGAAAGAAAGCCCTGTCAGCGCCAGGGGCAGGCCCACCACAAGCAGCAGCAGAAAAAACACTATTTTTTTTACGCGCCGCCTCTTTTTGGGTTTTTGTACCGGCTCTCCCTGAACTTCCGCCATGACGCTTACTGTACCCCCATTCCCCGAAAAGGTCTATTAAACCGGGGAGAAGCAGATTTACCGCGAAGTAGACCGCTTCGCGGTAAATTAAATGAGAAAAAGCCGGAGAAGTAAGAAAAGGAAGGGGGCGCATTTCCTCACTGCCGTTTGGCATTGCGGCATACGCGACGCGCCCCCCTACGCGGGAGCCTTGCTTTGCAAGTCTCCCGCTACCCCCCTATCGGGGGCTAAACTTGACCCACAGAATTTGGAGGAATTTAACCACGAACCACACAAACCCCACGAACAACATAGTGTTATCACGGGAATTCGGGTAAAACCGGGAATATCAAAGCGAAAGTTCGTGAGGTTTGTGCGATACTAAGCTAGTTTTCCGGGTGTAATCCCGGAAACCAGAGTACGACTGGCCCCGTTCGTGGTGTTCGTGATCCTCTTCCGCCCAAGAATGTCTATTCAGGATCATTTTGTGGGTCAAGTTTAGTAGTGGGGGCCGGACTGCCAGTCTATACCCATATTTATACTTGTTTTGCCGGCATTCCGGCCCGCGTTGCCGGCAACCTGCCGCGCGTTGGCAAAAATAGTCTGTTCGTTGGCAAGAACAACGTATCCGTTGGCAAGAATAAGACATCCGTTGGCAAGAACGGTTCAGCCGTTGGCAAGAACGTCTCGGCCGTTGGCGAAAATACGCCGTTTTGGGGCAAAAATTCCAATAGCCTAGTGCCAATTCCCGATGGTATTCCCCGCGCCGCCGGGGGTAGTGTCATTATAGCTCCAACCGTCGTTGTACGCCGCGTAGAGATTAACATTCTCATCCGCGGTGGTATCGCGCTTTTTGCCGAAGTTGAGATACACCGCCGGGCCGGTTCCGGCGGTGTTTTTGAGACCCTCCGCTTCTTCGCCGCCATAGATAGTCCCGCCGGTTTTGGTAAAGATAGCGCCGACGCCGGCTACATAGACCCCGCCGCCCGTGCTTGCGCTATTATCCTGAATGTAGCCGCCGGTCATGGTAAACTTTCCGCTGGTTACATTGACCCCGCCGCCAAAATTTGCCGCGGTATTATTCTTAATGTAGCCGCCGGTCATGGTAAACTTTCCGCCGCTGGCTACAGAGACCCCGCCGCCCACGTTTGCGCTATTACCCTGAATGTAGCCGCCGGTCATGGTAAACTCTCCGCCGCTGGCTACAGAGACCCCGCCGTCTCTACTGTCGCCGGAGGTATTATTCTGAATACTGCCGCCGGTCATGGTAAACTTTCCGCCGTTGGTTACATAGACCCCGCTGCCGTTGGCGAAGCTGCCGCCTTTAAGGATAAGGTTATCCTCAAGGCGTACCGTGTTGCCGTCGCCTATATAGAGCACGCGCTTATTCTTCCCCGAGGCGTTGATGGCGTTGGTCCCGGTATCCGCGCCTTTCAGGACTATTGCCGGGTAGCCGCTGCCTGATATGACCACCATGCCGTCATTGGTGACGGCGCCGCTAAC
Source organism: Spirochaetaceae bacterium (assembly GCA_031265025.1). Taxonomy (GTDB): domain Bacteria; phylum Spirochaetota; class Spirochaetia; order Treponematales; family Breznakiellaceae; genus JAIRTD01. Next base: position 235 of record JAISDF010000125.1, on the reverse strand, counting down.
GGCGGTGATGGTTCCCGATATGATGATGGCAACTTCCGCGCCCGGAATATCGGCCAGGTCGAAGGTTTTCGCCTTTTCCAGGGCTTTCTGTATTGTGTCGTAGGGGGCGTCATGGCTGCCGTCTCCGGCCGCGCTTCCGGGCGGCGTGCTTTCCGGCGCGGATACATACAGGTTCGGAATCCTGTATACCTCGAAGGTGTAGCTTTCTTCTTCAATATTGGTGCTGTCACCTCTT
>JAISDF010000102.1 GCA_031265025.1 Spirochaetaceae bacterium | reverse complement strand
TTTGAAAATTATTATAATGAGGAGCAGACCGTGGCTTCGGTCCATAAGTATAAGAGGCTTGAGAATTCTCTTGTCAGAAAGATAAAAAACCTTGCCGCCGCTTTTGGCCGCCGCCTTATTTCGGCGGTACGGCATATTTTTGGCGTGGCCGGACGGCGTTATACGGTCATGCTGGTTCCCCATTCGGAAAAAAAGGTCTACAACCTTCATGTTTCGGTCTTTTCCCTCTGCTGTGTGGCCCTGGTTCTGGTGGGCATTGTCGGGGCTTTTTTCTGGTATGGCTCGGTATACAACAATACGCAGGGCGCCCTGCGGGACAAGGACGGCAAACTTAAAGACGCCCAGGCAAGCCTGGATCAGCTCAGGGACGAAATATCCGGCCTGTTCCGGGTTACCCGGAGTTTTGAGGCCGCCCTTTCGGGGACCCTTTCTACCCTGGGGCTTGAACGCAGCGTCAGTGACGCGGAACAGGCCTCCTATCAGGGGGATATGTCTTCTTTCTTCAATGTAAAGGAAAATTCCGAAGGAACTCTCCGGGAGGTGGACGATGTACGCCGCCTGGCCGGTTATCTGTCCCAGGCCGAGGAGCCTCTGCGGGAAATCGGGGATCTTCTGGATTCTCAAAGCGCCCTCCTGACCGACATACCCAGTATGTGGCCCATCAAGGGCGGTATTGGCCATACGTCCATGTTTTTCGGACAGAACGAAAATCCTTTCAGCGGCCAATGGTATATTCACAAGGGCATTGACCTTTCGACCTACCGCCAGGGGGACCCCATTATCGCCACGGCCAATGGTCAGGTCGTTACCGTAGATTACGACAACGGATTCGGCAACTATGTGGTTATCAAACACAAGCACGGTTTCTATACCCGTTATGCCCATCTGCTTTCCGCCAGAGTGCAGAAGGGGCAGTGGGTGCAGCAGGGCGAAACCATAGGCTATATAGGCAATACCGGCCTTTCTACCGGGCCTCACCTTCATTATGAAGTACATATTGGGTCCGATGTGGTTGACCCGCTCAAATATCTCAATATCCGCTCCAGTCTTGCCCGTTCGGCCGGAAACCCGGCGGGCCGTTAATCAGCTATGGCCCGCCTTAACCGGGAAGAATTTGTCAGCAATACCATCATAGGCCCCGGAACTACGGTAAACGGTGATGTGGCCGCTCCGGGCTTTGTCCGCATAGACGGCAGCCTTAAAGGGGACCTCAGGGCCAGGGGCCGGGTTGTAGTGGGCGAAAAGGCCCGCATGAAAAGCGATATATCGGGAACCAATATCACCATAGGCGGCGTGGTACAGGGCAATATCATGGCCAGCGAAAGAATCACCATACTTTCTACAGGGCTTGTGCTGGGGGACATTGTTACCCGGCGCATACAGGCTGATGAAGGCTGCCTGATCCACGGCAAAGTTGCGGTCTGCCAGGATGAAAAACGGTGGAACGACACGGTGTCCGCCTATCGTGACGCCTGGGGCGTCATGTCCAATCTCGCTGCCTTTCCCGGCAGTACCTAGCGTAACGAGCGCGGCGGAATATGGCCAAGGTTGATTTTCCCGACAGCGCCGGTCTCTTTTTCAATCCCGCCCTGTACGCCCATAATGCCGAAGCCAAAAAGCCCGGTGAAAAAGGCGGCGTCAGGAAAACACGGCCTCTCTTTTCCGCCCTCCTCGAAAAGTCAGGCCTTGAGGCTTCGGAAGTACCGCTGGAACTTCCCCCGTCTGAGGACGCGCTCAAGGAGCTTCTTGACGGAGTGCACGGCGCCGGGGACAGCTTAAAGAACAGGCCCTTCTCTGAGGAAATCAAACAGTACAAAAAAGCGGTCCGGGATTTCCTTCACTATATTGTGAAAAACGGGTATACTGTTGAAGAGCAGATTTCCGGGGCCAATCTTCTTAAACGCAAGAAATTTACCCTGGTTCAGGTAGTGGACCGGAAGCTGGAACAGCTTGCCGCGGGCATACTTGCGGGGCAGAGTTCGCAGATAGATATACTTGCAAGGGTCGAGGAGATAAACGGCCTTTTGGTCGATCTCCTGCAATAAGGATACGGTGATGGACGATACAAATTATGAAGATATAAACGGCGATGACGACTATGTGGATGAGGACATAGCCGCCCTTGAGGACCATCCCGGCGAATCCCGTGAGGCGGTCATCATTGCCGGGGAAGGGGGCCTGTCCCTTGATCCCGGAGTGCCCCTTTACGGGCTTACCCTCGCCTATTCCCATGAAACCTTCGCGGCCGCCTGGCCCGGCGGGGGGCTTAAAGCGGGCGACAGGGTTCTGGTTCCCACGCGGTACGGCCAGGATTTGGCTGTAGTTACCGGGGCCATACAGAACCGGGCCCTTTACTCGGACAAGGAAATCGGCCATATAGCCCGCCGGGCCACCGAAGAGGACCTTGCCAAGGCGGAGCGGAACCTCAAACAGGAAGAAAACGCCTTTAAGGTATGCAGGGAAAAAATCGGAACCCATAAACTTGAAATGAAACTGGTTTCGGTTCATTACCTGCTTGACGAGCCAAAAATACTTTTTTTCTTTACCGCGGAAAACCGGGTTGACTTTAGGGAACTGGTAAAGGACCTGGTAAGCGTATTCAAGACCCGCATAGAACTCAGGCAGATAGGCGTGCGCGACGAGTCCAGGGTTGTGGGCGGCCTGGGCGTCTGCGGCAGGGGCTACTGCTGCCACCAGGTTTCTGACAAGCTCAAACCGGTGTCGATAAAGATGGCCAAGGACCAGAACCTTTCCCTTAATTCGCTTAAAATATCAGGCCCCTGCGGAAGGCTGCTCTGCTGCCTTGCCTATGAGCATACCTTTTACGGCGAACAGCGCCGCTATATGCCTCCGGAGGGCTGCAGGATACAGTATGACGGGGTTTTCTGGAAAGTTACCGAAGTAAACGTGGTGGCCGGAAAGATACGTGTCAACGCCGAAGACGGCAGGCAGCTCTACCTTCCCACCGCCGCCTTTGAAAAAGTCGACAATCGCTGGCAGATAGCCAAGTCGGGACTTCCGGCTGAGCAAAACAGGGCGGAACCGGAAAACGTGTCCGGCCCCAACGGGATGTATATACCGTAGCCCCTATCGTATCTGCTTGGCTAAGGAACAGATTTTTCCCGCCATATTGGAAAGGGAGACCTGTTCCATCACATGGCCCATTTCGTACGCCACCCTGGGCATGCCGTAGACTACGGCGCTGCCTTCGTCCTGGCCCAGGGTAATGCCGCCTTCCCGGTATATGTCGCCCAGGTGTTCGGCGCCGTCCTTTCCCATACCCGTCATGATAACGCCCAGGGCGTGGTTCTGGTAGGTTTTTGCCACCGACGCGAAAAGTACGTCCGCCGAAGGCCGGTGTCCCGAAACGAGCGGGGCGTCGGAAAGATGGGCAATGGTGGCAAGGGCCTTTTTTTCCAGTTCCAGGTGTTTGTTGCCCTGGGCAATGAGTATGCGGCCCGGTTTTACCAGGTCCCCTTCTTCGGCTTCCTTGACCTCCAGGGGGCAGAGCCGGTCAAGGCTTCTGGCGAATTCCAGGGTGAAGCCCGCGGGCATGTGCTGGACCACCACTATGGGCTGTTTAAGGTCGGCGTCTATGTGGGCAAAGACTTCGCGGAGGGCGTCGGGCCCGCCTGTGGAAATTCCTATGGCGATGATTTCAATTTGACCCGGTTTTCTCAAGCGCTCGGGCGCCTTGGCGGGAGCCGACGGAGTCCTTGTGCTTAAAAAATCAGGATGGGGGACCGCTTCTTTTTTGGGGTATTCCGAAGGGGAAAGGACTTTTTTCCCCTTTGAGCGGCGGTACTGGGAGCCGTAGGCAAGGAGCATGCCGGTAAGGGAATCCTTGACGCTGGTTACATCCTCGGAGACCGAGCCTGAAGGTTTCAGCACAAAGTCGCTGGCCCCCAGGGACAGGGCCTCCATGGTGATTTCAGCGCCCCGGCGGGCCAGGGACGAGAGGATGATCACCGGTATATCAATGCCCTGCTTCTTCCTTTCTTTGAGGAATTCTATGCCGTTCATTTCGGGCATCTCAAGGTCAAGGACTATGGCGTCGGGGTTGACCCTGGGTATCTTCTGCAGGGCGAACATGCCGTTCATCGCCTTTTCGGCCACGGACAGGCCCGGCGTCGCTTCTACCATGCGAGAGATGAGGTTTCGCATCAGCGCTGAATCATCAACAATCAATACTGAAATTTCGTCAGCCATGCTTAAACTCCTTGCTGCGCGGTCAGGTGAATTTTCTATAAAATGTCGCCCATTGGGTTTTTACAAATTCAAATTTGGTCTCCATCCCAAACAACGATTCAGAATGTCCGATAAAGAGAAACGATTTTGCGGCCATGGAATCCCAGAAACGGTTTACCACGGCGGTTTGGGCCGCCTCGTCAAAATAGATAAGCACATTGCGGCAGAATACCACATCCAGGCCCCTGAGACCCGAATCGTTTTTCAGGTTATGGTAGTCAAAGCGTATTTTCGCCTTAATGTCATCCCGTATACGGTAACCCCCTTCAACCTTGTTAAGGTATTTGGCAAGGTAGGCGTTGGGTATGCCCACGATGCGGCTTTCGTTGTAAAAGCCTTCTTTGGCTACCATGAGGCATTTAAGGCTGATATCGCTGGCAATAATCTCGTATTTCCAGGGCGGGGTCAGTAATTCTTCGAGGAGCATGGCTATGGTATAGGGTTCTTCCCCGGTGGAACAGCCGGCGCTCCATATTTTAATGGTCATGTTTCCCGAAGCTTTTTTTATGTTCTGTAATTCCGGTATTATAAACTTTTCGAACGCGTCAAAATGGGGCTGGTTTCGGAAAAATCTGGTAAGATTGGTGGTTATTGAATCGAGGAATTGTTTTAGTTCTTCTTTGTTGCCGGTGATAGTGTCAAAATAAGCCTTAACCGAGGCGATTTTGGTTTCCCGCAGCTTGTCCCGCAGCCTGCTCTCCAATATGGAACGGTTGGTCTGGGTAAAGTGTATTCCGCTCTCATTGTAGATGAGTTTACGGTAAGCGTCGAAATCCGCGTCGCTGAAAAAGACATCCTCGGACATAGTATTACTTTAAGTTGCACCGCCTTTCCTGTCAATTGACGAACAGGGAAGCGGCAATAAATGCTTGTCTTTTTTTGGGAAAAATGCTGAAAAAAGGGGAAAGCCGCAGGCGGCAATGCTCTGTTTCGCTTGTTGACGAAGTGTTTCAAGGTCTGGATAATATTTCTACATGAAAAAGTATATTTTTGTCACCGGCGGCGTATGCTCAAGCCTCGGCAAGGGCGTCGCGGCTTCTTCCTTGGGCGCGCTGCTCGAAGGAAGGGGGCTTAATGTCCGTATGGTAAAATGCGATCCTTATCTCAATGTGGACGCGGGAACCATGAGTCCCTATCAGCATGGTGAAGTATACGTAACCGATGACGGCGCCGAAACAGACCTTGATTTGGGCAATTACGCCCGTTTTACCTCCAGCCCCCTTTCCAGGGCAAATTCCATTACCACCGGCCAGGTGTATGAGTCGGTGATACGCAAGGAACGGGAGGGCCGCTTTCTTGGCCGTACCGTCCAGGTGATTCCCCACATTACCGACGAAATCAAGGGCCGTATCCTTGCCGTGGGCAGGGAAGACGCCGATACCGATGTGGTTATTGTGGAAATCGGGGGCACTGTGGGGGATATTGAATCCATTCCCTTTCTTGAAGCCGCGCGGCAGCTCATCCACGAACTGGGCAGGGCCAACGCCCTTTCGGTGCACCTGACCCTCATCACCGAGGTGGCCGGAGGGGAGCTTAAAACCAAACCCACCCAACATTCGGTCAAGGCCATGCAGGAGCAGGGAATACAGCCCGATGTGCTCATCTGCCGCGCGCCGGTCAAACTGGACGAGGCAACCAGGCGCAAAATAGCCCTTTTTACCAATGTTGAAAGCGACGCGGTGTTCACTTCCTATGACATAGATACCACGATTTATGAAATTCCTCTGGTCTTTTACGAACAGCAGCTTGACCAGGTGGTGCTTAAAAAAATGGGCGTTGAGGCGCGGCACGCAAACCTCTCCGCCTGGTATACCATGATGGAAAAGTTTGCCGCCCGCAAGGGCAGGGTGCGCATCGGCATAGTGGGTAAATATATGGAACTCCATGACGCCTACAAATCGGTGTATGAGGCCCTTTTCCACGCGGGGCTTGCCTGCGGGGTTGAGGTTGAACTGGCAAAGATTGATTCGGCAAAACTTGAGGAGGCCCAGGATCCCGGCGCCATACTGGGAAAAAACGCCGCTGACGGCGGAGTGGACGGGGTGCTTGTGCCCGGCGGTTTTGGACAGCGGGGCATCAACGGCATGGTCAAGGCCGCCAGGTGGGCCAGGGAAAACAAAATCCCCTACCTGGGTATATGTCTTGGCATGCAGATAATGGTCATAGACTGGGGCCGCCATGTACTCGGCTGGGAAGACGCCGATTCGACCGAATTCGACCCTGACTCAAAACACCCCGTGGTGAGCCTTCTTGAGGAACAGGTTGACGTAAAAAATTACGGCGGAACCATGCGCCTGGGAAAAAGCGAAACGGTGGCCGGAAAGGGCACAAAAATTCTGGCGGCCTACGGGACAGAGCATATTTGGGAACGCCACAGGCACCGCTATGAATTTTCAAATAAGTACAAAACCGAAATGACCGGGTCGGGCCTTAAAACCGCGGCCTTTACCCCTGACGACAGCCTTGTGGAATGTGTCGAATGGCCGGATCATCCCTGGGGTGTGGGCGTGCAGTTTCATCCTGAGTTTAAATCCAAGCCAACCGCGGCAAGCCCCCTTTTCAGGGATTTTGTCGCGGCGGTCAAAAACGGGGCGCTGTTCGGGAAAGGGTCAGGGGAATGAAAGCCGTAGCGCGTTTCCCGTGGTTCTGTTTCGCGGCGTTTATGCTCTTTGTTTCCTGTTCTTTTGATTACGGCGACGGCAGCCTTGCCGATGACAATGAACCTGACATTATCATGGAAGATGTTGAATATACCCGCGTCCGGGGCGGGGAGCTGAACCTCCGTTTTAACGCCGAAGACGCCAGGCGTTACGAAAAAAAACAGCTTATGGAGCTGGACAATTTTTCCTTTGAGCAGTATGTCTCCGGGGGTTCTGACAACGGCGAAGAAGGCGGGACCGGTACTATGCAGGCCGATGTTACCGGATCGGGCGGTTCCGCGGTCATTGAGCTTGGGTCGGGCAATGTGCGCGTTTCCAACGGCGTGCGCGTCCGGGTTGACTCGGAAGACATACGCATCGAAACTTCAAGCCTTGACTGGAAGGATGAAGAGCGCCTCCTCGAAGGCAGCCGGGGCGGCCAGGTTCTCATAGAACGATCCGACGGAACCATGATGAAGGGAAGAAGTTTTTCCGCCGATACAAGACGGAAAGCCTGGGAATTCGGCGACGGCATAGAAGGCACCTATGTTCATGAGGAAGAAGCGGAGGAAGCAGACGCCCCCTCTGCCGGGGAAGAGGAGCGCCAGGAGGAGGAAGAGGCAATAGACGGCGAAGCTGTGGATTAGGGTGATCACCGTGTGTATAAAAAGGGGCCCGGTGTAAACTACACAGGGCCCCATGGAAGAAAGAAAGGCGAAAGAAATCCCCCCTCGCTTAATAACCTATCGTAGACCGCCTTCTCGCCACCCGGTTAACGTTTGAGGTCAGCGTTGGTCAGTCCGGCCTTGCCCAGGGCCTTGGCGGCCGCCTCCAGAATGGCCCGGCTGGTAATTGTTGCGCCGGAAAGGGTATCCACCTCGATAGAATTGGCTTCTACCATCATGCCGGGCATATTGTCAATGGCAAGAGAGCCTACGTGTAGTGTTTCCCCAACATCGATGGCATCGGCAGAAATGATAACCCTGTCTTTCACATCCAGGGTAACTTCCACTACGCCTCCATACCCCATAGCTATGCCGGTGTAAGGGCCGGGGCCCGGATTTGGTTCGATAATTACCTGCGAATCAATCTCTGCGACCACCGGTGGAGGAACCAGGGCAGGAGGAGTGAACGGGCTTTCGGTATACGTTGCGGCAGGTCTACTTTGAGCGCATCCAAACACAACAAGGACTACAACTAAAAGCAGTACAATTTCTGTTTTTCTCATGTATCTTTCCTTTAAGCCCTTGCCGCCTCATATCCAGCGATATAGCCTTGGGCAAGACAGCGAGCAAGCCCGTGCTGACTGCATCCGCCAGCGGATTCGCCGCCGCAGTAAAGGCCGGGGATAACCTGGCCCTTTATATCCTGAACCTGACACTTCATGTTGATTCGCAGCCCCGCATAGGTATCGTGAACCAAAAAGGTTGCCCACGCTGCGTAAAACGGCGCAACAGCAATTTTGTAAAGCGGCTTTGGCTTGTCAAAATCCAAATCGACACCGGAATCAACAAAGGAATTGTACCGTTCAACTGTTGCCTGCAGAACAGAGCCGGACATATTATAATGCTGGTACGTACAGGTGTTGATTTTGTTCGCTAGTTCGGTAAGGGTATCAGCCTTAAAGAAGAGGTTGGGATCGCCGGTCTCGCTTTTGTCAATAATATTAGTCCATCGTTCCCTGGCAATTGCCGCGCTGTCAAAAATTGCCCATTGGGGGCCAGACGCAAAATCAGGAGCGACAGAACCTTCGTTGATTGCCAAGGCGGCGTCGGTGTAATTCATCGGAGTGTAATTGATTTTTTTTGGATTTCGCCAATCCCCATGAACATAACCCCCAAAATTATCATAGAAGCCCTCATGGGTGCCGTTGGGATAGCCAAACTCTGTTTCATTGTAGAACCGTTTCCCTACTTGGGTGACAATGATAGCATCTTGCCAGTTACGGACCCCAAGGCCGGCATACTTGATTTTGGCCCAGATGGGACTTGAGGGGGTCCATTGAAGATAATTGGTCCGGGTGCCTATGAAGGACCGGTTGCGGAGGAAACCATTGCGGTCCATGGTTTGGTTGGCAGTCCCCCAAAGGCTGGCCCCTATAGCCATGGCGGCTATTTCTCCGGAAGCATCCTGAGGTGAATATTCATCCATCGCCAGGCCATATTCTTCGGTAAGCCGGGGATCAAATATACGGCGGAATTCCACATTACCAGTACTGCCACCGGTACCAATTACCACTGCTTTGTTGGCCTTGATGGTTACCTTATCGGAGGAAAATTCTATATTA
>JAISDF010000034.1 GCA_031265025.1 Spirochaetaceae bacterium | reverse complement strand
AAAACTCCCTCCAGTTCAGATATGAGTACCACCTGACCTCTGAACCGCTCCGGGTCGATCTGCTTATCATTAAAAAGTCCCGTAATCTGGTTATCGACAAAAACATCGCCCGGATATTCAGGTCGGACAATATCCTGGAGTTCAAAAGCCCCGGAGACTACCTTTCCGTAAAGGATTTCCTGAAAGTCTATGCCTACGCCTGTCTGTACGCGGCCATTACGCCGGGGATAGAGCTTACCGGTGTAACCCTGACGCTGGTGGAGCAGCGGCACCTCGGGACCTCATCAGCTATCTGACAAGCGAGCGGCGTTATGGGGTGGAGGAAACCGGGCCGGGTATCTACACGGTGAGCGGGGATTATCTGCCCATCCAGATAATCGAGACGAAGCGGCTGAGCGCGGAGGAGAATCTGTGGCTAAGATCACTGACCAACGACTTGGAAAGGGGAGCGGCAAGGGTTATACTGGAAGGGAGAAAGGGAGCGGCGCGAAAAGTGTCGTTGAACGCCTATATAGACGTGTTGATGCGGGCGAACCCGCGGACATTTATGGAGGCATTGAATATGGCAAACCATACAGAAACATTTGAGGAAGTTTTTACCGAGGCGGGGATAATCCCCCAATGGATTGCACGGGGCATTGAACAGGGTGAAGAAAAGAAAGCCCTTGCGATAGCGCGGAATCTTCTGGCAAAGGGATGGGCTGTAGAAGATGCCGCTGAAATGACCGATCTGCCCCTTGAAAAAGTCCGTTCCCTTGTTGTTGATTGAGGGAGGGTTTTATGGCGCGGCCAAGTTTGAAAGGCAGATCCCTGCTCACCCTGCTGGATTACAGTCCCGAAGAGATACGCTGGCTTTTGGACCTTGCGGTGCGGGTTAAAAAAGAAAAACAGGACGGCGCGGCGCAACAACGTTTTGCGGGCAAAACCCTGGCCCTGCTTTTTGAAAAGCGTTCCACAAGAACCCGCTGCGCCTTTGAGACCGCTTTTGGCGAAGAGGGCGGTCATCCGGTGTTTTTGTCCACCCAGGACATACAACTGGGGGCCAAGGAATCTGTGGAAGACACGGCGCGGGTTCTGGGCCGCATGTTTGACGCTATACAGTTCAGGGGTTTTAAGCAGTCTACCGTGGAAACCCTTGCCCGTTACTCCGGGGTTCCGGTGTACAACGGCCTTACCGACCGTTTCCATCCCACCCAGGCCCTGGCCGACATTATGACCCTGGAAGAAAACTTCGGCAGCGGCCGGGGCAAAAAGCTCTGTTTTTCAGGCGACGGCAGAAACAATGTGGCCCGTTCCCTGATGGTGATTTCCGCCAAACTGGGCGTCAATTTTACGGTGATTACCCCCCCTTCTCTCAATCCCGACCAGGAGCTTGTCGAAACCTGCCGGAAGCTCGTCGCCGAATCAGGGGCCGCGCTATGCGTTACCGGGGACAGTGCTGCCCTTGAAGGGGCCGACGCGGTATACACGGATGTCTGGGTTTCCATGGGCGAGGAGGCCAAGCGGGAAGAACGGCTTGCGCTCCTTAAGCCCTACCAGGTCAACGCCGGCCTCATGGCAAAAACAGGCCGGGACGATACTATTTTCCTCCACTGCCTTCCGGCGGTTAAGGGGGAAGAAGTTACCGCCGATGTCATTGACGGCCCAACGAGCCGGGCCTGGGACCAGGCGGAAAACCGCAAGCACACGATAAAGGCCCTCATGCTTGCCACCCTGGGCCTGGACTAGCGCGGGGGTGCATTCCTCATTTCGACCTTGTGGTAAATCTTCTTCTTCAATTTGGCTTAGGAATGGCTTTGCCGCTCTTGCGGGACGTTTCAAGAGGGGTTATACTCAAATTGGTATTTTTAAGGGGCTGTTCGGCGTGAATGCGCGGCGGGCGGCCGGGGAGTTTCAAGGAGGAAGGCCATGAAACGTGTGCGTTTTTTTATTGTTGTCCTGTTTGTCCTGGCGCTGGGGGGAGGGCTTTTTGCCCAGAACAACAGCGGCGAACAGAGGAGCGCCGGCGGGATTTCACCGGGCAAGGAATCAGAATACTACTATATTAATGTGGATATTGAGACCATCTATCCCTACCGCCTGGGGTATTTGGTTATCTACCGCAGGGGGGTAAACGGTATAGGCCGGGCCTATATACCTCTGGAATGGTTCAATGATCCCGCCGGGAAGGCCAAGCTGATCAATCTCGGGCCGGGGCGCGCCTGGCCCCATCTGACGGTATATTACCGGAACGGCGAATTCAGCCATTGCCGGCTCTTTGTGCGCAGGGAAGCAAACCATGTTACCTGGGGCAATGTGCCGCTCAATGTGAATATTGACGACAGGTTCCAGGGTATAGATACGCTGGAGCTGGAGTTTTAAGTGGCTCCCAAAATAGAAGCAATTCAGGAGGCCATCTGTCAGGAAAAACTTGACGGGTGGCTTTTTTCGAGTTTCAGGCGGCGGGACAGGCTTTCGGACGAGATTCTGGAACTTCCCGGAAATCTCACCAATACCCGTTCCTGGTTTTACGCGGTTCCCGCACAGGGCAGCCCGCTAAAGATAGTCCACGCGGTAGAGGCTTCGCACCTTGATACCCTGCCGGGCGAAAAACGGGTGTATGTGAGCAGGGAGGAAATGCTCGCGTGCCTGGCGGCCCTGGCCGGAAAGCGCTGGGGCGTTCATGTTTCGGATTCTATCTTTGCCATTTCCTACCTTGACGCAGGAACAGCGGCAAATCTTGAAAGGGCGGGGCTCACGCTTTGTTCGGCCGCGCCGCTGATTCAGCGCTTTAAGGGGTTGCTCGGCGAAAAAGCCATCGCAAGCCACGAAAAGGCAGCGAGGGATTTATACGCCATAGTTGATGAGACCTGGGCGCTGGTCAAGAAAAGCCACGAATCGGGGACGCCTCTTTTTGAAGGGGACATGCGGGCTTCCATGCTTGCCGGCATGGAAAAACGGGGCATAGCGACGGATCATCCGCCCATTGTCGCGGTGGGGGTCCATTCGGGAGACCCTCATTTTGATTTTTCGGGCCAAGGCAGCGAGGT
>JAISDF010000014.1 GCA_031265025.1 Spirochaetaceae bacterium | reverse complement strand
GGGGCGCGGCGGAGGACTCCGGCTATGACCTGGTTTTCCGGGCGGGTGAAGAGGGGGTCTTCCCTGAGTACGGCGAAGGCCGCTTCGCGGGCCCTTTCGAGGAGGGCCTGGTCGCGCACGGGGTTGGCGAGGGCAAGGTCGAGGTAGCCGGACTGCTCTATGCCGATGATCTGGCCGGGGCCCCGGAGCTTGAGGTCTTCCTCGGCTATGACAAAGCCGTCCTGGTTTTCAAGCATTACTTTGAGCCTGGTTTTTCCGTCTTCGGTCAGTTCGTCCGAATAGACGAGAAAGCAGTAGGACTGTTCGGCGCCCCGGCCGACTCTGCCCCGGAGCTGGTGCAGGGCGGAGAGGCCGAAGCGCTCGGCGTGTTCGACGGTCATGCAGGTGGCGTTGGGGACATCGACGCCTACTTCCACGACGCTGGTGGCTACGAGTACGCGCACGTCGCCGCTTCGGAAAAGTTCCATGGTGCGCCGCTTTTCTTCCTCGTCAAGCCGCGAATGGACCAGGGCGGCGCGGAAGCCGGGAAACTCTTTTTCGGCCAGGCGGCGGGCCATGGTCTCGGCGTCCTTGAGGTCTTTCTCCGCGTCGGCTTCTATCAGGGGATAGACAAAGTACGCCTGTCTTCCCTTGGCAAGTTCGCCCCTGATGAATGTATACACCCGATCTTCGCTTGATTCTTTTGCCAGATGGGTCCGCACCGGTTTTCTTCCCGGGGGAAGGTCCCGTATCACCGACACGTCAAGGTCGCCGAATACCGTGAGCGCCAGGGTTCTCGGTATGGGGGTGGCGCTCATCATGAGCAGGTCGGGGTGCTTCCCCTTGGCCATGATTGCCTGGCGCTGGAGCACTCCGAAGCGGTGCTGTTCGTCCACCACCACGAGGCCGAGGTTTTTGTAAACCACATCTTTTGAAAAGAGGGCGTGGGTTCCCACGGTTATGTCAAGTTCGCCTAACGCGAGGGCTTTAAGCAGGCTGTCCCGGCCTTTGGCCTTGACGTTCCCGGTAAGAAAGGCTATGCGCAGGCCCAGGGGTTCAAGGAGCTTCGCGGCGTTTTCGGCGTGCTGCCGGGCAAGGAGTTCGGTGGGGGCCATGATCACCGCCTGGCCTCCCCGTTCAACCGCTTTAAGGGCGGCCATGAAGGACACCAGGGTTTTGCCGGAACCCACTTCGCCCTGCAGGAGCCGGGCCATGGGATAGGGGCTGTCCATGTCCCGGTTCAGTTCCGCCACCGCGTCCTTCTGCCCCTGGGTAAGGTTGAAGGGAAGCCGGTCAAGGAGAAGCCGCTGGAGGGAAGAGCCGGCTTTTTGGGGAAGCGTCCTTGAGGCGTTCCGCCTTTCCATGGCCCGCTTTCCTACCATGAGTTCAAGGTAAAAGAGTTCCTCATAGATGAGGGTTTTTTTCGCCTGCTCAAGGGTTTCCATATCAGGGGGAAAGTGCATGGCCCGCAGCGCCTGGGCCTTGGGGAGCAGGGCTTCCTTTTCCAGCACCGGCGGGGGGAGTTCGTTCTCAAGGCAGGAAGCGTACTGTTCCAGGGCGCGCGGCACAAGGCGCCTGAGGAGGTTCTGGGTAAGGTCCCTGCTCAGGGGATATATGGGCAGTATGCGGCCAAAATACTTTCCGGCAGGAACGCCGTGCGCCGGATTGCTTGCGCTTAACGGGGATTCCGGCATCGCCGCAGCATGTGCCGGGCTGCTTGCGCTTAACGGGGGCTCCGGCACCGCGTGTACCAGGCTACCGCCTGTCCCCGGCGGGACTCCTTCCTGTTCCGGGAGGAATTCAAGCTCAAAGGCGGTGGACTGTATTTCGCCGTATTTGTACATGAAGCGGCCCCAGAGACGGCAGCGCCTTCCCGGTACAAGCTGCTTTTCGAGAAAGGGCCGGTTAAAGCAGACCAGGGCGGCCCTGGCGCTTGCGTCTTCAACATATACCTTGAGGGTTCTCATCCTGCCCGCGCCGAACCAGTCCTGGGCAAGAACAGTAACGGTGGTGCAGACCGCGCCGGCCTTGTCAAAATCCCTGAGAAGAACTTCCCTGCTCCGGTCCTCCCAGTCCCTGGGGTAATAGGAAAGCAAGCCGGCGACGGAGTTGACGCCGGCCCTGCCCAGGGCCCCTGCCGCCGCCGGGCCCGCGCCCCGTATGTGATCGATGCCGGCTGTAAGTTCCCTGAGCAGCATATTAAACGGGCAGGGAGAAAAGCAGGGGCGAGACTATGCTTACCAGTATGCGGAGCAGTATCCATAGCGCCGCGATGACTGCCGCCGAGCTATAGAGGCTGACAAGGTGATGCACTATCCGCGAACGGAAGATGAGGCGGTTTACGTGGTAAATGATGGGATCGGAAAGCCTTTCGATATAGAGCCAGAAAAAAGAAGAACTCTTGGTCATATAGGCTATAAAGCGGAGTGCGAGCAGGAGCAGGGCAAAGCCCATAAAGAAAGAGAGCGCCGACCACAGCGCGTTGAGCAGCACGGCAAGTATGATGCCCAGGCTTATCCTGCCGAAACGGGCCAGCGCGGCGACGAGGGTGTTCAGCACCGAAAGAAAGGCCATGGCCGCTATGGGAGAAAAGTCCAGTGCCCCAAGGCGGAATATCCTGAAACGGCGGAACCAGGCGAGATAAGGGTCGCATACGGCGCAGAGTATTTCGTAGATCCTGCCGTAGGGTGTCCCTGAACGGTAGCCGCCGTATTGGGGATAGGCGCCCCGGGGCCCGGCGGCAAACCAGCTCAGCATGACCCGGATAAAAATAAGAATCATATAGAGGCCCAAAAGGGTCCCGATTATATTCAACACAGTACTCACAACAAACTCCTTATCCCCTAACGGGACCAGACTTCGGCGTTCCCGGCGCAAAGGGCAAGCCCTTCCATACTTGCGTCGTCATCGCCGCAGCCCATGTCGCCCGAGGCCCGCACCACGCCTTCCCCGTCAGGGCAGGGCACATGAATATACACCGGGCAGCCCTGTCTGCCGGAGAGGTATGTCAGCAGGGGGTTGAGGCTCTCGCGGTCAACGCGGGCGGCGTTGAGCCTGATGTGGATTTCCCTGCGGGAAGCACCGGACACCGCGGGTTCGGCGCCGGACGGCATGGGTTTGGGGCCGGATGCCGCCTCGGAACCGGAGGCCGCCTCAGCGCCGGAGGCCGTTTCAGGGCCTGATGCTACGGGACCTGATACCGTTTCGACGGCGCTATCCCCGGAGGCTTTTTTCGCCGCGGCCCTGACGAGCTTGTTAATGTCCTGTATGCCGGATACCAAAAAGCCGGGCTTTTCGGGGTTCCTGTCATTGGCGGGATCAAGGCTTCCCTGAAAGGCCATGATCTCGTCCTCAGAGACCAGGGCTTTGCAGTTTTTCCAGGTCCGCGAAAAAAAGACCACATCCACCGCTCCCCGGTCATCTTGAAGGGTTCCAAAGGCCATTTCATTGCCCTTCTTGTCGGTATGGAGCCGCAGGGAATTGAGGATGCCGAGGGCAATATAGCTACCCGCCTTGGGACCTTCGGGGAAGCTGAGGTCCAAAAGCTGTATGCCCAGTGCTTCAGAATATTTCTGTATATTGCGGTACTTGTCCCACTTGCGGCTCTGGGCCTTGTTCTCCCTTACAGCCTCTTCGACCTCATTGACGCCAAGACATTCGTCGGCCGTGAAGCCGCGCCTGTCCTTGTCCCGCTGGTACTCGATTTTTCCCCTGAGTATGGCAACCTTGTCGACTTCAATCTTGTCCTGGCAATTTTCCCAGGCCCTGGGGAAGAAGGTAACGTCTATCTCGCCGTTATAATCGGAAAGAACGGCATAGGCCATTTTTCCGCTCTTGCTTACAATGACTTTTACCGACTTGATAATGCCTATCAGTATGCAGCTTCCGGCGGCGGTAAGGCTGCCGGGCCTGCCAAGATCAACAGTTACCGCGCTCTGCCAGAGTTCCTTGTACTCGTCCATGGGATGGCCCGAAAAATAAAAGCCGATAAGTTCTTTTTCCAGTTTGAGTTTTTCCGCCCGGCCGGTTTCGGGAAAATTCTCAAACGCGAAATCAGGGTATTCCTTTTCTCCCGTATCACCGAACAGGCTGGTCTGGCCGAACTTTTTGTCATCTTTGATGTTCTGGGCGTATTCCACCGCGCGTTCCAGGTTTCCCTTGAGGTTTTCCCTGGGAACGCCCAGGCTGTCAAAGGCTCCGGTAAGAATGAGGCGCTCCACGACGCTCTTGCCCACAGCCTTGATGTCAATGCGGTTGAGGAAATCCATAAAGTCTTTATAGGGGCCTTCTTTTCTTCCGGCGACAATGGCTTCGGCGGCGCCTTCTCCCAGGCCCTTGATACCAAGAAAGCCGTAGACGATGCGGCCGTTGACCGCGGCGAAGAATTTTTCAGACCTGTTGACATCAGGGGGGTCTATGGCAATCCCCATCTTCCTGGTTTCGTCTATGCACGCGGAGAGCTTGTCCTTGTCCGTACTGTAGATTTCGTTGGTAAGATTGGCGGCCATGAATTCAACGGGAAAGTTCGCCTTGAGGTAGGCCGTCTTATAGGCCACAACCGCGTATACGGCGGCATGGCTCTTGTTAAAACCGTAACCGGCAAAGGGGATAAGAAGCTCGAAAATTTCGTCGGCCTTTTTTTCGCTGTAGCCCCGCTCCACGGCGCCGGCGATAAATTTCTCCTTTTCCCTGACCATCTTCTCCAGGTTTTTTTTCCCCATCGCCCGGCGCAGTTCGTCGGCATGGCCCAGGGTAAAACCGGCGATGATACGGGCCACCTGCATGACCTGTTCCTGATAGGTAATCACCCCGTAGGTCTCCTCAAGAATGGGCTCAAGCCCCGGCGCCGGGTATTCGATTACCCGCTGCCCGTTCTTCGATTCAATAAACTGGGGGATACTTTCCATGGGCCCGGGCCGGTAGAGGGCGTTAAGGGCGATGAGATCCTCAAGCCTGCCGGGTTTTGCCTGCTTCAGTATGTTCCGCATCCCTTCCGATTCAAACTGGAACACCTCAAAACTCTTCCCCTCCCCCAGCAT
>JAISDF010000002.1 GCA_031265025.1 Spirochaetaceae bacterium | reverse complement strand
AAAGGAAGCCAAAAACCGCCGGGACCGCCGGGAAGAAGCGCCCGCGCCCCCAAGGGAAAGACCAGGGCCGGCTCCCGCGGGGCCCCCGGACGCGGCAGGACCGGAACAGGCGGGTTACGTGAAAAGTGTGAGTTACGCGAAAGACCCTGAGACACCCTTGTCCCGCGGCGACGAAGCGCTGATGACAAAACTCAAGGAACTTCGGAAAAATCTGGCCAGGGAGGCTTCTGTTCCCGCCTATATTGTTTTTTCAGACGCGAGTCTTAAGGACATGTGCCTGAAAAAACCCCACAGCCTCTCCGGCTTTGAAACTATAAACGGCGTGGGAAAGGTCAAACTGGAAAAGTACGGCGAGGCCTTTACCGCCCTTATCAGGGACCATGTCAGCGGACAACAGTAACGCCGGTCTACACGGAACGCCTTATCACGGTTTTCCTGTTCGCGTCATACGGATTTAAGGTACATTAACGACTCCGAACAGCCAGCGCATGCCCGGTGTTTTCTTTACGGGCCCTGATCATCATTACGTCGCCAAAGCCAAAGCGTTTGGCGGCCCTGTCCAGGGTTCGTTTAAGCAGGCGGGGGCCTATGCCCTGGGCAAGGCCTCCCCAGGTGATGACTTTCTCTATGACAAGGCCGTTATTCGTAAGAAGCCGGGAAAGGGTCTTTACCGAAAAAAGGTAGAGGTGGTCAAATATGGCTGAACGCCATCCTGAGCCCAAGAGCCTGGCCTGGAATCCCGCGATATTCGGGGTGGTGATGAGGAGGACACCGCCGGGGATAAGGAGCCTCGCCGCTTCGGCGGTAAAAAGTTCGGGCCGGTTAAGGTGTTCTATGAGGTGCGACGCGTGAACCAGCTCAAAACTTTCCCCGGCAAAACCCGCTTCTTCCAGCGGCCTGTCCCTTATGGCAAGGCCCCGTTCCCTTCTGGCGTATTCAGCCTCGCTGCCGCATATCTCAACGCCCGTTACGTCCCAGCGCCGGTCTTTGAGTTTTTCAAGGAGGGCGCCGGTGGCGCAGCCCGCGTCAAGGAAACGCGGCCTTTCTCGTTTCCGCATGAATTCCCTTTCGATAGCATCAAAGCCTATGCCGGCAAGGGCCAGTTCCTGGAGGGCAAGAAAATCCTTTTCCCTTTCAAGCTCATAGGCCAGGTACTCTTTTCCCGAAACTTCGCCGTAGCGCCGGGCTGTTTCGCGGGGAAGGGGCTGGGGGTTTACCTGCACAAGGCCGCAGCGGACGCAGCGCACATAAGAAAAAGTTCCGCATGAAAGGGCCGGCCTGAAAACGCCGCCTCCGCAGAGTGCGCAGGGTATGGCCTCCTTTTCTTCGGAAACCGGGGGAGTGGACCAGGTCTTTACCATTTATTCCACAAGAAAGCGGTAGGACGCGACGCGGTTGTTTCCCGCTATATCTTCGACAATGATTTCCAGGGCGGCCTGTCCCCTGGTCAGAAACACCTCTCCTGCGGCAAGGGCGGGGTAGGATTCGTATACCCTGGCGGCGCTCTGGACGCCTTCTGACGAGGGGACCATGAGCGTTCCCCTGCGGGCGGAGATGGTTTCAAAAATAAGGGAACCTTTTTCGATGCCGTTTACATAGCAGCTTATGCGGTGGGGACTGAGAGCTGTGTCGCCGGTGCGGGTGTCCTGGGCGTCAACCTGGATGCGGTACTGGCCCTGGGCAAGGCTTCTTGTCTGGGCAAGGTTAAAAGTTCTCCCCTCGCTGTTCCTGAGCAGTACCGAGCGTATTACCGGCTGCCGCGTGTCTTCGAGAAGGGGGAGTATCCTGCCGGGGTTGACCCATTGTTTTTCCCTGCGGTCAAAGAAAGAGAAATAAAAGCCCTGGGTTCCTGTCCGGCCGCTGACTCCCGAACGGCCTATGAAGCCGCCTTCTTCAACCATATAGGGGAAGGGATTGTTGCCCTGGCTGAGGCGGCCGTAAATCCCCACAAGGCTGTCGCCGTGGTCAATGGCAAGCCAGGTTCCCAGGCCCGGCGGAAGGGCTGAAATCATATCGGTTTCATCCCTGATGAAAATAATCTCCCCTGAAGCGGCGGAACGCACCGGCCCCCCGGAGCGGAAACTGTACCCCAGGCTGGGCGTACCGGCCGAGGCGAAATTCGAAATTATTTCCGCCGCCGGATCAGGCCATTCCAGGGACGAAACAAGAGCGGCGGCAAAGAGAAAGGCCGGGAGCAAAAGGCCGGCAAGGATACGGAATTGCCCCTTCATTCAATTACCCCTCAGCGCGAATGCTATAATGCTCTGCCCGCCGCCTATATAGAGATTGTCCCCCTGGCGGGCAAGAAAGGCCGCGCCGCTCCTGAAAGGCGCCTCGATGAATACCCTGTCAGGATAGCGTATGGCAACAAGGTTCTTGGTATCTTCATCTCCGGTAATGACAAAAAGGAAATCCCCTCCGCCCTCATTATCAATGGCGTAAACGGTCCCCCTGAGGGGCAGGGTAAAACTTTCGCGTTTTTCCGTGTCGAAGATGCCCAGGCCTCCTGCCTTCTCAAAGGCTACCCGCCTGTCCGAATCAATAAAGCGGAGCTGTACCGGCCGCCTGAATCCTTCCCCCAGATTCTCGTGATAGGCTACCCGGTAGGTCTCCCCCGACCGTTCAAGAAAGAGAAAACGCTGCTCGTCAAGGCCCGATATGAGGGCGATTTTTGCGCCGTCCTGTGAGATAACGCAGTTGTAAACGCAGGGAATACGGGAACCGCCGGGTTCAAAGCTGTAGACCGTATCACCCTCATCGCTGATAAGCTCAATGGTTCCGTCAAGGCACCCGGCAAGAATAAAGCCCGCGGCGGCGTCTATGCCGGTAAGGGGCGCCTGAAAAAAATAGGTCCACGCGGCATTGCCGTCTTTGTCGAGGGCCGTAAGGCTGCTCTGGTCCCCTCCGGCAAGGTAAAGCCGTCCGTCAAGAAAAACAGGGTACCCGGATGGAGACTCGATAGTCCCGGTAGTTTCGTTTTGGGAGTTTTTTATTTCAAGAGAACCGGGAAGCGCCGCGTGCTCAGTCCACGCGCCGGGGGATAGTGAAACATAGCTTTCCTGTATTCTGTTGACCGTAAAACGGCCTTCGCTGTCAACATAGCCGAAACGCCGCCCCAGCCTGAACGGAATAAGGCGCTGTCCTCTTCCCGCCGGGGAAATCGCGCCGGCCGTTTCGTCTGTGCGCGTGTCAAGAGAGCTGATCCAGCGGGCCTCAATAAGCAGTTCAGACGGAACAGGCTGGGCCGCCATAAAAACATAGGCCAAAAAAAGAAAGAGTCCCAGCGCAATCCAGTATAGATGTTTCTTTTTTGTCATGACTCTGGATATAATAGTAGAAGACAGGCGATCTGTCAATGTTGGAGGTTTTTATGGACATGGACACATTGTTTGAGGCGGCATGGCATGTAGCGCATAATTCATATTCCCCTTATTCACGGTTCAGGGTAGGCGCCGCCCTTCTTGCCGAAGACGGTTCGGTTATAACCGGAACCAATGTGGAAAACCGCTCCTACGGCCTGAGCATCTGCGCCGAACGGGGCGCGGTCATGGCGGCTGTAAGCCAGGGGAAAAAACGCTTTACCGCCCTGGCCATTGCCGCGCCGGACGCTGATTATCCTGTCGGTCCCTGCGGCGCCTGCCGTCAGGTCCTGAGCGAATTCATGGACAGTACGGCCCCGGTACGCTTCGGCGGCAGGGGCGCGGAACGGGTAAATACCACCATAGGCGCCCTTCTGCCCCATGATTCACTCTATGAACTTGGAGACAGATAATCCCGGTCTTTCACGTTTTGTGGTCTCACTTGACGTATTCTGCGGTATATTACAGAATAATGGTATGATTGATGATGATATATTAACTATTGATGAAGTGGCAAAGTACCTCCGGGTTTCGGAACGTACGGTTTATGACTGGGCCCAAAAGGGCGAGATTCCCTCAGGCAAAATAGGCACTGTGTGGCGTTTTAAGAAGGCCGCGATAGAAAAATGGGTAAATGACCGTCTCTCTTCCGATACGATGACCGGCCGCTCCACGATGGTACAGGCCGGAAACCTCCTCTCTCCTGACCGCGTTATTTTTCTGGATTTCAAGGCCAAACGGGACGCCCTTCTGGCTCTGGCGGATAATCTTTCCCAGGCGCCCCAGGTCAAAAACCGCCAGGAACTGACCCAGGAAGTCCTCAAACGGGAAGAACTGATGAGCACCGCCATAGGCCGGGGCATCGCCATACCCCATGTCAGGCTTGCCTCGGTAACAGACCTGGTAGTATCCGTGGGAATAAGCCGCGTGGATATACAGGATTTTCAGGCCCTTGACGATCAGCCGGTAAGGCTCCTTTTCATGATAGCCGCGGCCTATAGCCAGCACGCCTACTATCTCCAGGCCCTTTCCTTTTTCAGCGACCGCCTCAAGAACGCCGAACTTCGCAACGCCCTGCTTGCCGTCTCTGAGCCCGGAGCAGCCTATACCCTGCTCTGCGGCAAAATCTGACAGGCGCGGTTTTGGCGTTCCGTGTTACCGGACAAGGTCAATGCCTATCCAGTAACGCGGGTCGCTTACCGATTCTCCTATGAGGCCAAGGTCAACATCGACAGTGGTCTCCGCCACTATCCAGTTCCGGCCGCCAAGTTCAAAGACCGCCCCCGGTCCCTGAACCTGGGCCAGGCCCATGGCATGACCATACTCGGGGGAGACCATGATGGCCGCGGGAATATTGTTCCTTGCCAGGATGAGCGCCCAGAGCAGGGCGCGGCTGTCGCAGTCGCCCCTGCCCTGGGTGGCGGCGCTTACCAGATCGACAAAATCACTGCCCGTCGCGTCCCGCTCGTAGACAAAGCCCTGTACCCATTTGAGGGCGTCCTGGGCAAAGGCCCGCGCCTCGCTTTCATCGTTGTTCCGGCCGCCGCTGGAAGGGTTTTGTATATACCGGGCATACCAGTCCCGTTCAAAAACAAAGGCAAGATCGGCCAGCCGTTCATACGCGTCCTTGAACAGAACCCGGTAAAAACGTATCCAGGCTTCTTTCCACAGGGGCGAATTGAGGTATGCGCTGAGTACGGCAAATTCCCGGTCCACCAGGGCTCCGGCGGCTTCGGCGTCGTTTTCGCCTATCAGGGCTTTAAGGTCCCTGTTCGCCAGGACAGCCGGTACGATCTCTCCCCGTGGATAGCTGAATTCGGTGATGGGGCCGGGGCTGTATTTTTCCGCCTCCGAGGGAACTATGGAATCAAGGGCCGAAAGATAAAAAAGCGGCAAGTCCTGCCTGGAAGCGGGTCCGTAGGCCAGGGCCGCGAGAAGGGGCGGGGGGCCGCTTCCCCTTGACGCGAGCTCCGTGCAGAGGGCCCAGCCCGAAAGCGCGCCTCCCGGCCGGGAAATATGCAGTTCGGCGATGGCGGCTTTTTTATCATGGTAGATATAGGGGCTGATATCGCCCCGGCTGTTGAGCCTGTTCCTTATATCCCCGGCGAGCGCTTCAGGTGACTCAAAGACACCGGGACCATAAACCACTATGTCAATGATACCTCCGTTGTCCGAAACAAAGGAAAAACGGTCCCTCCCGTCGCCTGATTCATAAGAATACCCCTCGGGAAGATCCAGGTAAAACCCCCAGGTAGGGGAATGAAGGGGTTCGGCGGGGGAAAACGCTGGAACAAAAACGAAAAAAAGGTCAATAATTAGCCATTTCCAAAACCCGGCTGGTTTTGGGAATGGCTTTAGACCGGGGGTACGCATAACAGTACTCCATAACCACTAAACTACCGCGGCTCCGCGCCATAAGGCGGGAAAACGCGGGACTTGAAAGGGGCCCTGCCCGGTAAAAACGGGCGCCCTCTCCAAGTCTACTCCAGGGGCCGGATTTTTCCCAGCCCTTCCGCGCGGAATCGCAAGGAAGTTTTATGTTGAAGAAGCTCTCCGTACTTTACGAGGATGACCGCTGCGCGGTGTTTAACAAGCCGGCCGGCCTTGCCGTCCAGGGCGGAAAAGGGGTAGGGCTTTCCCTGGATACCCTCCTGGCCCGTGAATGGGCCGGCAAACCCTTTTTGGTACACCGCCTGGACCAGGATACGTCGGGGATCATACTGGTGGCAAAGAGCAGAGAAGCCGCCAGGTACTATGCCTCCGTCATGGCGGAACGCCGCGCCCGCAAGAGCTATCTTGCCCTTTGCGCCGGAAGGCCCCGGTCTGACGCGGGAACCATTGACGGGGACCTGGTCATACGCGGCGTGCGGAAACAGTCGCGGACCGGATACCGGCTTCTTGCGGCGGAAGGGGATTTTTCCCTTCTCGCTCTGGAACTGGACACAGGCCGCACGCACCAGATCAGACGCCACCTTGCTTCCCTCGGCCTCCCTGTCCTGGGCGACGGCAAATACGGGGATTTCGCCCTTAACAAGCGGCTGAAAAAGGAGCAGGGCCTTAACAGGCTCCTCCTGCACGCCGCGTATCTGGGTATAGCGGGAAACAGGGAATACAGGAGCCTTGATCTGGAAGCCCCCCTGCCGGATTATTTTAAGACCTTTTTGGCGCGAGTCATTGACAATAGAAGCGCTTTTTTCCATGATGAATAGGATGGATAGCAATATACGGCTTACAAAAGCCTATCTGGACACCCTGGCTACCAGCGAACTGACCCGGCTGGCCGATTCACTGGGCATAGACATTCCCCCTGATCTTGACCGCCTCTTTATCATCGAAGAACTGCTGGAACTTAACCTTGAATCCGACAGGTATCTCGAAGATTTATTTCTTGGGGAAATCAGCGTTCCCGGCCCCGTACCCCTGCCCAAGCATTACAATATCACCTATGTGGATGTCATGCTCCGTGATCCCGCCTGGGCCTTTGTATTCTGGGAAATAAACAGCCATGACCGGGACTATTACGAACGTTCCCCTGGTTTTGACGGCTATCGGCTCAAGGTCTGTCCCCTAAAAACATCCGAAACACCACTGTCCAGGCCGGGGGAATTTCCTGTTCCCGGGGAGGAAGGCTTTACCGTGCCGGTGGGCATTTCCGATACGGCCTGGTATCTTAATATACCCCCCGGCAAGGGCTGGTACAGGGTGGAAGTCTGTGTAGCGCAAGACCAGAAGCTGTTTTCCGCCGTCGTGTCCGCGCCGTTCCGTGTTCCCTGTTTTGAGGACCCCTTTTCAGTTTCCGACAGGAAAAGCCGGACCTATGCCCTCATAAGCCTTTCAGGACTGGAGGATTCCCGTATTTTGTACAACGCCGACCGTGTCTCCCGCCGTATCGGACCCAAAAGGTATTAGGAACTCGTATGCGGGACCGAATGGTAATTTCCTTTGTATTAAACGCGCATCTTCCCTTTATCAGGGAAAACGAACCGGGCGGAGCGGAAGAGCGCCGTCTCTTTGAGCATATCTGCGAGACCTATCTTCCCCTTCTTGAACTTTGCGACCGGCTGGAAGAAGACCATGTTCCTTTCCGCCTGGCCTTTTCGCTTTCGCCCACGCTCTGCCACATGCTTAAGGATGAACTTCTCAACGAGCGTTTCCGTGATTACATGAACCACCGTATCCGTTTTGGGGAAAGCGAACTGTACCGGGGTTCGGGTTCTTCGGGGGAACAGGAGCTTGCCCGTTGTTTTCTCAAGCGCATGACAACGCGGAGGGCCTTTTATGAAGAACGCTGCGGCGCCGATATACTCGGCGTTTTCCGCGAGTTTCAGGAAAAGGGCAGGATAGAACTTTTGGGTTCCGCGGCGACCGGGGCCTTTCTTCCCTTTTACAGCGAACTGCCCGAGGCTGTGCAGGCCCAATTCGAGATTGCCCTTGCAAGCCACCGGAGCTGTTTTGAAAAAAATCCCCAGGGATTCTGGCTGCCCGAACTGGGCTGGTCCCCGGAGCTTGACGAATACCTGCGTTCCTACAATCTCAGCTATACCATTGTCAATCCCCACGCCCTTTTTACCGGCACCCCCCAGGCGCTGAACGGCAATTTTTACCCGGTAAAGACCCCCCGGGGAACCCTCATACTGGGCAGGGATTTTAACGTATACCGGGATTTCTGGAATGAGGAAGACGGGCTGGTTCATGACCCCGGCTACCTTGATATACGCCGCGACGCGGGGTACGAGCTTCCCTTTGAACATCTGCACTCGTATCTCAAAAGCTGCCGGGGGAGAAGCGCCACCGGCTATACCTACTGGGCCAGAAACGGCGCCCTCTACGATCCGCATCTTGCCGGACAAAAGGCCGCCGCTGCCGCGAAACTTTTTCTGGAAAGAAGAATCGCCCAGCTTTCCGCCGCACGGGAACTGATAGGCGGCCAGTGCATAAGCCTCAACGCCTGTAACGCCGGGGAATTCGGCTTTTACTGGCGCGAGGGGCCGGCCTTTCTTGAGGCCCTGTTCAGGGAAAGCGCCCGGAACAGGCAGGTGCAGTTTATGAACCCCCTGGAATACCTCTATACCCAGGACACCTCAAGCTATCAGACCATGACGCCCGAATTTTCATCCTGGGGAGTCAACGGCTATGCTGAAAGCTGGCTTGACGCGTCCAACGACTGGATATACCGGCATATATTCCGTTCCCTGGAACGTATGCGGGAGCTTGCCGACCGCTTCCCGGAGAATACCGGCCTCAAGGAAAGAACCCTTAACCAGGCCGCCAGGGAAATACTTCTGGTGCAGGAAGCCTCCTGGCCCAAGATGATGAGCGGCGGGGAAAACATACGCTATGCCCGGCGTCAGATAGAAAATTCCCTGCGGAATTTTACCACCATATATGAATCCCTGGGCAGTAACTACATCAGCACCGAATGGCTCACCAGTCTCGAAAAGCGGAACAATATTTTCCCCGACATAAACTACCGGGTTTTCAGAAAAAAGAGATAGATTGGGAGGGCCTTTCGCCTGTCCCCGGCGCGGGTCTCCCGCTTGTCCGGGGCCGGCCTAAAATTCAAGCCGTTCTATTTCGGTGATGCGGTCTTCAATGGCCTGGGCGCGGACTATGACCGAAAGCCCTTCCCTGGCGGGATCAAATTTGGGGTTAAGCCTGAGGGCTTCTTCCCAGCAGTACCTGGCCTCTTCCCGGTTTCCCTTGGAATAGGCGTCAAGTCCGGCAAGGTAGAGCCTGTCGACCTCATCGGAGCGCGCGGCCCTCCCCCCGTCGCCGAGGTTGAGCCTTACCCCTATGCTGAGGCGGTTAAAGGGCTGAAGCTGGGTAAGCAGGTCCACGGTATAGTTGATATCCAGGCTTACCCTGTCCAGGGTAATGGCGCTGCCCAGGGTAAAACGGATATTTCCGGTTTTGACCAGCGCGCCGGTACGCATGGAGAGGAAGGGGGTAAGTTCGGCAGCTATACCGGCGGCCCAGTAGGGTTTTTCCGAAAGTTCGGGATTCTGAAGGTTTATGGGATAGGAGAAATCAAAGGAAAGGAGCAGGGGCCGTATGGGTTTGTATGAAATACCCGCCGTGGCAACGGTGGGCAGGGGATCGCCCTTCGCTGGCCGGCCCAGGTTACGTAGCGTCAGGGCCGCCGAGCTGTTCCGTTCCCTTGCCGTATAGAATTTGAAGAGGTCAAAACGGGTAAGTACGCCGAAATCGGCCATGACCTGGGCGGCGGACTGGGAAAGCCCTGACCCGCTTATGATGCTTCCCTGGTCATCGGAATAGTCGGGGACAAAGCGGAAGGCGCCCTTGATGTTCATGCCCGCCGAAACGCCCGAAAAATAATAACTTGAAAGAAAATTGTACGAAAGGTTCAGAATGCCCACAGCTTCGGAATAATAGCCTTTGCTGGCCCGTTCCCCGTAGACATTGTACTCGGTAAAGGGCAGGTACAGCCACTTTCCCCCTGCCGCCAGGCCCAAATCGTTGAAACGGGTGGCATAGACCGCGCCTTCCACATTGGTATCGGCTATCCAGTTATTGTGGAAAAACGCCAGTTCCGACCGGGCCAGCATGGATGAACCCGCGGGATTGTATTCGATAAATGAAATATCATCGGAAACAGCGGTAAAGGCGCCGGCCATGCCCTCCGAACGGCCTCCCATGGGGACATTCAGCACCGGAAAGGCGGTAAGCCCGGCATTGGGGTCTATACCGCCCACAAAATCCGAGAAATCCCCGTACAGGTCCTCGCTGATGTCAATGGCGGACAGGGACAAAGCGCCGCATAAGAGCAAGAGTATACATATACTGGTACGGCCCCTGGTGAATGACATTATAATCATAATATATATCGGAAAAAATTTTTTTTCTATGATATTATTATATATGTAGCCACTTTCAAAATAGAGGATTTTGAAATCACGGCCTCATAATAAAACTTCGTAGACCGATACTAATAATGGTAGGGTATATCCGGAAATGAACGGCAAAAATCGTCAAAAAGGGCGGATTTTCAGATTTTTATTGTTAGTTCTGACTCTTTTGGCCGCCGCTTTCCCCCTTTTTGCCAGGGGCGGGCAGGACGAGGCCCTTTCCAACGCCGACCGCCTCATCGCCGAACGGCGCTATGACGATGCCATCCGGGAATTAACCGCCTATATAGACAGCCACCCCGAAAATTTCGCCAAAGTCCAGGAACGGCTTCAGACCATCATCAAATACCGGGACAATTACAATAACCTGGCCGAAGAACTCCTCTATGTACTGGAACATGATCCGGGGAATCTGGATGAACTGCTCAGAATCAGCGGCGCGTTGAGAAATATCGAAATAAACCCCAACCCCATGGTCCAGGACTTTATTGACCGGACCAGGGAAGTAGCCCTTTTTACCTATAACCGCAACGAACTGGAAAAGATTCTTATTGACGGCCGTACCCTGATTGACGCGGGGCGGTATTCCGAGGCTCTATCCCGGTATTCGGGCGGCCTCTCCCTGTACCGGGAGGAGTTTTACGCCGCCGGGTACGGTTCCATCATCGTAAACATGGTGGACAGCCATATAGCTGAAATTGAAAGGGCCGTAGGCCGTTTTAACGAACTGCGGAACGCCCTGAATGACGGGATAAACGCCTTTGAGCGCCAGGGCGGTCAGACGCCCGGTCCCGGAACCCTTGCCGGCCTGACCTCCGCGTACGGCCAGGTAAAACCCCTGTTCCTTGAACTCATGGAACTCCGCAATACCCTTGCCGCTGCGGCGGACGACTTCCAGAAGCAGCAGGCCCAGTTACAGGAAACCCAGGCCAGAACCGGAGACGCCTCGTTTCTGCCCTTTGCCACAAGGCTTATTCTGGGCCGTTTAACCGAGACCGCCCCCGAAGGGATGCTGGGGGTCATGGATACCCTCTGGAACAGTTCCCTTGCCCGGGTTGAGACCGTCGCCGCCAGGGGCGCGGGATCGGCCTACAACGCGGCCCTGGCCCGGAGCAAAGACCGCCGCTACGACGAGGCCAGGGAGGCTTTTCCGGTAATCACCGGGTATGACGATCTTTATATGGAAGCGGCCGCCCTTGAGAGTCTCAAGGAGACCCTCAGGCTGCCTGAATATACCATTATAGACGGCGTACAGATTGCCCTGGAAAAAGCCGAATCCTATCTTGACCATTACAGCATGAAGCTGTCCCTTCCCCTGCTTGATACCGCCCAGGAAGCCGAGCGCAGGGTCCACGCCCTGAACGA
The DNA here is from genome assembly GCA_031265025.1 of Spirochaetaceae bacterium. Taxonomy (GTDB): domain Bacteria; phylum Spirochaetota; class Spirochaetia; order Treponematales; family Breznakiellaceae; genus JAIRTD01. Next base: position 7,908 of record JAISDF010000002.1, on the reverse strand, counting down.
ACAGGAACTGAATTACCAGCAGTCGGTGATGCTGAACGCCGCTATCAGCGCCGAGGCTGTTCAGCAGGGCAGCGAGGTCAGGGACGCGCTGATTGAATTTTCCGGCAGTCTCAGCGGCATGATAGCCCAAGTGGACGCCGCCGGCGCTGTTGTGGGCGGCTATCAGGAAACGGCGGGACTGCGCAGGAACGAGCCTGTCTATCTGGCCAATGTGCGGGAGCGCTACGCCGCTGTCGCGGCCCTTGCCTGGTCCAGCGAAACCGATTCGGTTATACGGAGCTATACGCTCATCGCCAATGACCTTGGCGAAAAAATAGAAACCTACGAGGCACGCCTGGCCGAGGGCATGACGCTCCTTACCGGCGTTACGAAGACCATAGCGGGGACCGAATATACCGCCCATTATCCCCAGGAGGCCGGTGTCCTGCTTGACAGCCTCATGGATTCCCTTGGCAGGGATGTACAGACAGCGTCGGTTCTGCTTCAGCGCCTTGAGAATGAGGATGAGCGGGTGCTGGCCGACCCGGAAATGCGGCAGCTTTCAGGCACGGTACAGAGTGTCTCTCACGAACTTGACGATATCTTTACCCGGAGCGGCCGGGCCGCAGCCCAGGCCGGAAGCCAGGCCGCCCAGGCGGAAAGCTACCGTCTTGACGGCGACAGGCTTTATCAGGAAGCGCGTAACGCCTTTACGGGCAATAACTTTGACCTTGCCCGGGAAAGGCTGGTCAGGACAGGGGAGCGTTATGACGCCTCCCTGGAAATACAGGACTCTGATTCCCTGAGGGCCTTGAGGGACCAGCGGCTTCTGGCCCTTGATACCGAGATAGTGAGGAGAGAGGGCGAAACAATCGTCAGGGAAGTCAGGCAGCTTGTAACCCAGGCCCGGAGCACGTATTTCCGGGGCGACTTTGAACAGGCCGAGGAAATGCTCTCAAGGGCCAAGAACCTCTGGCGGCGGATTTTTACCGAAGACGATTCCGAACTGGAATACTGGCTGGGCCTGGTACGCAACGCCGTAACCCTCCGCTCGGGACGGATTATTCCGGTTACCGCCCCCCTCTATTCGGAAATGAGCCAGCTTTTAAGCGACGCCCACAAGTCCTATGATGAAGGCATCAGGCTTATCAACCAGGGCAGCCGTACCGGGGGGCTGGAAAGCCTTTCCAGGGCGCGGCAGAAAACCGAGGAAGTAAAGCTCGTGTTCCCGGTCAATCAGGACGCCAGCATACTACAGCTCAGGATAGCCCAGGTAACTGATCCGGCGGCCTTTCCCGCCATGTTCAGGGACCGCTTTACCAATGATATGGCCCTCATCAGGCAGCTCAGGCGGGCGGCGACCGAGCAGTTCGCCGATCTCCAGGACCTGGCCGCCATCAATCCCGGCTATCCCGGCATACAGGCCGCCCTGACTGAGGCGGAAATCCTTATAGGCATACGGCCCCCTCCGCCTGATCCCGCTGCCCTTGCCCGTTCCATGGAACTTACCCGCGAAGCCCGGACCCTGGTGGACACTTCGGCCAGCAGCCAGGTCCAGATGGAAATAGCCCTGGGCACTGTAAACCAGGCCCTGAACCTGGACCCCAATAACGAGCAGGCCATAACGCTGAAAAATACCATTGTTTCCATCATAGGCGGCAGCGGTACTGCCCAGAATGTGCTGACCAACGATGCGGAGGTAAAATTCAAAAGGGCCCAGCAGGAATTTACCCAGGGCAGATATATCAACGCCTATGATATTCTCCAGGAACTGCTCCAGGATACCCGGAACAGGAATGTTCAGAAGGTTATAGATTTGGAACGAAGAACCAGGGCAATGCTATGATAAGAGTCCCTTTGCGTCAGCTTGCGCTGCTTGTGCTCCTGGGCCTGTCCGTCCCTTTTCTCTCCGCCCTTTCCGTCTTTTATTGGGAAGACGCCGAACTTTTTTCTCCTGAGCGCGGTTCCTTTCCCGCGTCGTCTTCCAACGGGACTACCGCCATTGTCGCCTGGCAGGAAAACCTGCCCTCGTCCGGCGGCGGGCAGATACGGATATCCGCGGCTGTAAAGAACGGAGAAGACGACTGGGTTATACACCGCAACATAGCCGGCCCCTATGCCTATTCAGGTTCCGAACCTTCAATCATAAGCGCCCTGGTGGACAGAAACGGTAAAATTTTTATCGCCGCCGCCGCCGATACGGCGCGTACCGAACTTATTGTTTCCGAAGATTTTGGCGAAACATTCAGCGTTCATACAATCGACAGCGGGTCCGGCGCCGGGGAACTGGACGGCCGGGAAAACGCCGCGTCAAGTTCCCTGGCCCCCCGTATATACGCCATGGAAAACGGGGGCTACCTTCTCTTTATAACCAGGGGGCTTTCCCAGTCCCTGACGATTTATTACGCCCGTTCGGAAGACGGCGTTGCCTGGACGCCCTTTGAACCATTTATCAACCGTTCAGGACTGCAGCTTAACTTTCTCCCTTCTCATACTTCCATGGCGGGAAGGGAATATGTGGTATTCCAGTCTTTTCAGGGAACCGAGTCTCCTTCCTTTCAAATTTTTATTAAATCCAGTTCTGACGGCGGCCGTACCTGGAGCGAGTCAAAACTCGTAACCAATTTCAGGGACAGCCCGGCGGCCCAGACCGAGGTGGAACGCTACGACAACCAGCGGCCCCACCTTTCGGTTCAGGACAACCAGCTTTTTATGGTATGGGAACGCCGCGCGGGCGCCGAACCCCAGATTTACGCCGTAGCGCTGGACGGCAGCGGCAATGCCACTGGCTTCCCCGAAATGGTTAACCGCTCCACAGGGTACTGCAATAACCCTATAGCCCTCAGTTATGAAGGGGAAGTAACCATAGTGTGGTTTGATAACCGCACCGGGCAGAACAGGGTGTATCTGGCCCAAAGAACCGGCCTTGACTGGGAAAACATTGAGCTTTCCGGTTCAGGCGCGGCGTCTTTCGGCCGGCCGGTGCTTAGCGGCAGCGATCTCTTTCTTTTCTGGCAGAGTCCCAGGCAGGGGAGGGACCGCATTCTCATGCTGAGGCCCGACATCTCGGTGGAAGTGCCGGTACTCAGGGCCCAGAACTTCCAGAGCGGAAGACCCCTGCGCAGTGAGGCGGCCCGTATCGCCTGGAGCAATCCCCGTGATTCTTCAGGTATACAGGGCTATTCCTACAGTTGGAGCATGGACCCCGAGGCTGTACCGCCCCGGCGGATTTCCCTGTACTTTGGCCAGCCAACCCAGATTGAACAGCGGGCCAATGAGGACGGTTCGTGGTATTTTTCCCTCATGGTCCAGGATTATGCGGGGAACTGGTCAAGGCCTGTAAGCATCGAATTTGTACGGGATATGACGCCGCCGCCGCCGCTGGAAATTCTGCCGCCTGTCCTGGACAGCGAAGGCTACCTTGTTTCCAATACCTTTGACATGCGGTGGAACCCTTCGTCCGTTTCCGACCTGGCGGGTTATACCTGGAGCCTCGAATACCTGGGTCCCGAAGAACGCTTCGGCGTCATGGACACCCCGCTCTTTACCGATGCCTTTGCGGAGGGAAAAACCGAGGCCGCCGGCGTCGCCATAGGCGTTCCCCGGACCTCTCCCCGTGTCATGGGGCGGAATTCCGTGGTTTCCTATGCCAATCAGGATGACGGTGTCTGGCGCTTCTCTGTTTCCGCCATTGACGGCGCGGGGAACATAAACGCTCCGTCCAGCGTGGTTTTCAGGACCAATAAGTACATTCCCCATACCTTCATTACCTATGTAAATGCCGAGCAGAACGATCTGGGTATACTTTCCCTTTCTATCATAGGGCGGGGCTTCGCCGAAAGCGGGGAGCTTACGCACATATTCCTCGACCGGGACGGTGAAGCTCCCTATGACCGGGAATTCAGCCTTTCCGGAGGGGAATTTCAGGTGCTTTCCGACAGGGAGGTCGGGGGTATATCCGCCGACGATCTTGACGAGGGAATGTACCGTATAGGGCTTACCCATCCGACCCGTGGACTCTATGTTACCAGGCCCCTGGTAAGGGTTGACGAGATGGGGACCATCAAATTCGGGGATTATTCTGAAAGCTGGAAACCTTCCTGGTATCTCCGGGACGAGCGCCGTTTTGTGGTTGACACTTCGGTACTCATACTGGCCGGGATAATCCTTTTCTGTATTATAGGAATATTCACCTCCATACGGGGCATAGGCAGCGTGGTCGCCGAAGGCGCCGCCATACGGGTGGAAGCCGCCGCCCTTATCACAGGAGATATTATGCCGTCTGAAAGAAAAAAGCGCATGAAACGGGTACAAAAGCGGGGTATAGGCCTCAGGTTCAAACTGGCTTCATTTACCGTGGCACTGGTGCTGCTGGTGGTCATCCTGGTCTCCGCGCCCCTGTACTTTATGATGACCAGAACCCAGGAAGAAACCCTGCTCAGGGGGCTCAGGGACCGCGCCGCGGTATTGCTTGAAGGTCTCGCGTCAAGCGCCAGGGCCTATCTTCCCGCCGGCAACATACTGGAGCTGAGTTTCCTCCCCGCCCAGACGGCGGCCATACCTGAGGCAAAGTACGTAACCATAACCGGCTACGGAGATGAGGCCGCTACTTTTAACGATTATGTGTGGGCCACCAATGACCCTGAGATATCCGGCAAAATCGACACCGCTGAACTTGACCCCGGTTCTTCCCGCCTTGACGACGCCCTCAGCCCGCGCCTTGAGGCCGTATCCCGGGAACTGGACGAAAGGGCAAGGACGGCGGTCGGTTCGCTTTCCGAAAGCATTACCAGCCTTACCCAGGAGGCCCTGGGCCTCATAGGAAGGCGCGACGCCCAGAGCGTTCAGCGTATGAATGACATACAAATACTCACCAGGTCCCTCGAAACCAGGCTCAACGAGGAACTTGCCGAAATAGGCCGGACCATAGGGTCTGAGCCGGCGTTTTCCACAGAACGGCATACCGAGGGGCAAAGCACCTATATCTTCTTCAAACCCATACTCTACCGCCAGAGTTCCGATGACATATATTACCGGGGCCTTGTCAGGCTTGAAGTTTCCGTTGATTCAATTATTGACAGTATACAGCAGGGCCAGATCAGCCTCCTCAGGCTCATAGCCCTTGTCGCCGCTTCCGCCATAGCCATAGGTACCATGGGCGCACTTGTTCTCGCGGCCCTCATCGTTCAGCCTATCAGGAAGCTGGTATCCCATGTCGAAAAAATCCGCGATACCGAGGACAAAGCCAAGCTGGACGGCGTGGAAATAGCAATCAAAACCAGGGATGAGCTTGCCGTCCTGGGCACTACCATTAACGACATGACCCACGGCCTGGTCAAGGCGGCCCAGGCGGCCTCCGACCTTACCATAGGCAAAGAAGTTCAGAAGAAGTTCATACCCCTGGAAACGGACAAGGACGGGAACAAGGTAACGTCCGGGTACAGGGACACCAAGAACGCGGCTTTCTTCGGCTACTATGAAGGCGCCAAGGGCGTGTCGGGGGATTACTTCGATTATCAGGACCTTGACGGCAGGTACTTTGCCATCATCAAGTGCGACGTGGCGGGCAAGGGAATTCCGGCGGCCCTTATCATGATACAGGTGGCTACCATGTTCCTTAACCACTTCAAGTCATGGAAACCCACCGAAAAGGGTATGCACATAGAGGAAGTGGTGTACCAGATCAACGACTTTATAGAGACCCTGGGCTTTAAGGGCCGCTTTGCCGCCTTTACCCTCTGCATCCTGGATTCCCAGACCGGAATCATACGTTTCTGCAACGCCGGCGATAATATTGTCCACTGGTATGACGCCTCGGACCGCCGTATCAAAACCATTACCCTCCCCGAAACCCCGGCAACCGGAGTGCTCCCCAACTTCCTTGTTGAATCAAAGGGCGGCTATCAGGTACAGACCCTGACCATAGACACGGGGGACATACTGCTTCTCTACACCGACGGTATTGAGGAAGCGAAACGCAGATTCAGGGACGCCGAATTCAAGGAAATCATTTGTACCGAAGGCCCCAATGATACGCCCCACGAAAACCATGTGGCCGGCCAGGGAGACGAGGAGATGGGTCCCGACCGGGTCGAGGCCATAGTCAACGCGGTGATGAACAGGGAAACATATACCCTCCACAAGTGGCACAATCCCGAAGGGAATATAGACCTGCGCTTCGATTTTTCGGACTGTACAGGTCATGTTGAAGAAGTCATCATGGCCATGGTTTCCGTGGAGAAGATGTTCCGTATATACAAGGACCCCAAGGCGGACGAAAATTCCCGCGTTCTGGTGGACAAAAAAGTTGACGAGTTCCTCAAGAAACATTTCCTCCAGTACCGGACTTATTGTTCGGACGTCAGGGAGAATACCGAAAATCCCGCGTATATGTACTATACTCATGTGATGGAAGACGCCCAGTATGACGATTTAACGATACTCGGCATAAAACGAAAGTAGAAGAGTCGCAGAATTAAGGAGGCGTGTATGTCATTTTCTGAACGGATGAACGGTCTTTTGGGACAGGGTGTAACGGCGTCAAAAAAGATAGCCGGCAAGGCGGGCCACAAAGCCCAGGATCTCGGCGAAAAAGGCTTTAAGGCTTCCAGGGAGTTTATAGCCAAGGCCGGCGCCAAGGCCCAGGACCTGGGCGAGCGGGGCGTCCTCCTGCTGGAAATCAAGCAGCTTGAAGGCCAGGCCAAAAAACTCATGGCAAAACTCGGCCTTGAGCTGTATGACGCTTTTACCGTCAAAGACGCCAAAAGCGTTACCCCCTCAAACGCGGCCCTGAAGCCCCTGCTTGCCGAAATCACCTCGGTAAAGGAAGCCCTGGAAAAACGGGAAGCCGAGCTTGAGAAACGGAAAAAAACAAAGGCATAAATTCAAAATAAATATTGAAAAGCACTTGATTTTATTTTTTTGAGGTAGTATATTAGGAAAGGTTTTGGGGACTCCGCTTGGGTTTCCGTGTGTTACCGCGCCCCCGGAACCGCGTATTTTTTGGCACAGAGGCCGGTAAACCCGACCGGGGTTAAAACCGGCCTTTAATATGGGTTTTTATCGCCTGTTTTTCACCGGTATTCCGGTGTTTTACCGATATGCGTTTCAAAAACAGTACAGTAGTTGGGCTCCCTTAGGATTAACTCCTGTGGGGAGATTTTCGCCTGAATCAGGCCCTGGGGGCTTGACATTGCGCGAAAAAACGTAGTATTGTCTGCGAACCATTAAAAAACGGAATATAGTGGCATGGAATTTGCTGGTTTTCAGGCTTTTCATGTCGCTGTGGCGAGAGATCTTTGGCAAACAATTAAGAGGGCATAGGCCTTTTTAGTTCAGGGAAGGGGAGAGCCGCGGGACGCGGCCAGGCGGGGCGGAAGCCCGGCCCGGTAACGGTCCGCGGAAGGAAGGAGCGGATTCGCGGAAGCGGGTCCGCATGATGCCGCGCGTGGAGACACGCGGGCATCGAGCCGGCAGGGCCGCCCTTTGGGGCGGTCCAGGCTGGGCAAGGGGAAACGAAGGTATCTGGCCGTCTACGGACGGTTGGAGAATAAATCATGGAGAGTTTGATCCTGGCTCAGAACGAACGCTGGCGGCGCGTCTTAAGCATGCAAGTCGGACGGCAAGGAGGAGCAATCCTCCCTAGAGTGGCGGACTGGTGAGTAACGCGTGGGTGACCTGCCCCGTGGCCGGGGATAGCCGCTAGAAATAGTGGGTAATACCGGATGTGGCTGCCGTGCTGAGGCGCGGCAAAGAAAGAAGCCAAGGCTTCGCCACGGGATGGGCCCGCGTCCCATTAGCTTGTTGGGGGTGTAACGGACCACCAAGGCGATGATGGGTAGCCGGCCTGAGAGGGTGAACGGCCACACTGGGACTGAGATACGGCCCAGACTCCTACGGGAGGCAGCAGCTAAGAATATTCCGCAATGG
>JAISDF010000184.1 GCA_031265025.1 Spirochaetaceae bacterium | reverse complement strand
TACCGCAATGCAGCGGTGGCAGTTCACGCATTTGTCTTCCAGCACCTTAATAATAGGCCGAAGGGTCGAACCGCTTTCCATAAAAAAACATTATACAAAAAATCAATAGATTGTTCAATAAATGTGTATAAACAAATCTTTTATAAAAAAGGGGGGGCCTGCTACCGCGGACAATAAGTCCGCAGCCGGGCCAAAAACGCATACGGCCGCAGCCGCGCGTTTGTTCCCCCTCCGTTTTTGACTCCGCAGCCGATCTGGCCCCCCCTCCGCTCCAGCCTTGCTCCGCAAGTCTTCCGCTTACCCCCCAGCACCTTGAATTAGGCCGGCGGTAAACAGGCCGCACCCAAGCGTTTATCCTGAATTTTTGTCAAAATTCAAAAAAATTCTTGACGGCAAGGAATAAGCGGCTTAAAATTGCACAACAATTAATAACCGCGGACAAGCCCGGTATGGAGGCCCCGAATTCCATTTCGACACCCCTTCATTTACCAGCTTATGAAAGAAAAATTTTATAATTTTGTGAAGTGACCCTTAAGGGCTGCGCCTTAACAAAAGGGAGGACCTATGATTCGGCAAGCTAGGACGGTCCGCAGGCAGGATGACGGCTGGGCGGCTTATCTGTTCGTCCTTCCCTGGATACTTGGGTTTCTGCTCCTCACGCTTTATCCAATTCTGCGCTCCTTTCAGCTTTCTTTTACCGACTATTCCCTTCTGTCCAAACCCCTTTGGGTCGGTCCGCGCAACTACATAGATATTCTGACCGGCGACAGGGATTTCAGAAAATCGCTGAGCGTGACGGCAACTTTCGTAATCATCGGCGTTCCCGTGCGGCTGTTTATGTCGCTTATGGTGGCGATGCTCCTCAACCAGAAGCTGCGTATGATGCCGTTGTACCGCACCATGTTCTATTTTCCAAGCCTTATCGGCGGGTCAGTCGCCGTGGCCACCCTGTGGCGCAATATGTTTGGGCTGGAAGGTTACATCAACAGGATCCTGGCTTTCTTCGGCATCCAGGGCATGGGTTGGATCACGAACCCCAAAACGGCGCTGGGCACCCTGATCCACATCTACGCGTGGCAGTTCGGCTCCACCATGGTGATCTTCCTGGCGGGACTAAAGCACATACCCGTAGAGCTGTACGAATCGGCGGAGATCGACGGCGCGGGCTGGCGGCACAAGTTCCGCAGCGTAACCCTGCCGATGCTCTCGCCCATCATCTTTTTCAACCTGCTCATGGGAATCATCAACGCCTTCCAGATGTTCACCTCCGCCTTCATCATCACAAACGGCGGGCCCGCGCACGCCACCTATACCTATTCCCTGTTCCTGTACGAAAAAGCCTTTACCCGCTATCAGATGGGTTACGCCTCGGCCTTGGCCTGGATCATGCTGCTCATCGTAGGTGTCGTAACGGCCGTCAATTTCTACCTCTCGGGGAAGTGGGTATTTTATGAAACGGAGGGCGGCAGATGAGCGCAATCATCGATCACGGCAGGATCAAAGCCCGCAGAAGGGTCAAAAAATATACGGGATTATTCGGCCGCCATCTTTTTCTCATTGTTTTTTCCCTTTTCATGTTTTATCCGATCATCTGGTGGATCGGCGCAAGCCTGAAAACCCCCGCGGAGATGCGGCTGCCGTCTATCTTCCCCTCCACGCCGGTGTGGAGCAACTATGTCGAAGGCTGGGCTTCCAACGGCAGGTACACCTTTACCACGTACTTCCGCAACTCCCTTACGATAGAATTCTTCAACGTCATCGGTTCTATCTTCTCCGCCGCGCTCTGCGGTTTCGGTTTCGGCAGGCTGCGTTTTAAGGGAAAGAACATCATGTTCACCCTCCTGATGATCACCATGATGCTCCCGGGGCAGGTTACGATCATCCCGCAGTATCTCTACTACCACGCCCTCGGTTTTGTGGACTCCTATGTGCCGTTGATCCTCCCGCACTACTTCGGCGGCGCTTTTTTCATATACCTGGTGGTCCAGTTTGTCCGGGGCATACCCCGGGACCTTGACGAAGCGGCCAAGATCGACGGCGCGAACCTCTTCACAATCTTCTACCGCGTTATCCTGCCGCTCCTCAAGGCGCCCCTTGTTACCGTGGGGATCTTCACCTTCCTCTGGAGTTGGGACAATTTTTTCAGCCAGGTGCTGTACATCTCCTCGGTGAGCAAGTTCACCGTCGGCCTTGCGCTGCGCATGTTTATCGACCAGTTTGAGATCAAGTGGGGGCACCTGCTCGCCATGTCGTTGTTGTCGATTATGCCTTCGGTCGTCATTTTTATGGCGGCCCAGAAGCAAATCGTGGAGGGCATTGCCACCACGGGAATCAAAGGTTAAGCGCCGTTCGTTTATCCGCGCCGGGCCTGTCCCGGCGTTTGCGATAGAAAAGATTTTAGTTTTACTAAGGAGGTAGTTTTATGAAACGAACATTTTCTTTGCGCGCCGCAGCGTTGCTGGCCGCCGCCCTCGCGGTGACGGCTCCTGTTTTCTCCGGCGGCAGGTCCGCGCCTTCCACGGGGGCCGGGGCTTCGGGCGGCAAGGCCCTCTCCATCATGTGGTGGGGCGCCGACGAACGCCATATCGCCACGGAGAAAGTTCTGGAACTCTACACCAAGAACACCGGCATTGCCTTTACCCACGAGTACATGGCCTGGGATGGGTACTGGACCAAGCTGCCGGCCCTGGTGGCCTCCAACTCCGTTACGGATGTCCTCCAGATGGACGGGGCCTACATTTCGGACTACGTATCCCGGGGGGTCCTCGCCGATCTGAGCGATATGCCGCTCTCGGACGTAGTCTCCCAGAAGGTGCTGGACAACGTCAAAATCGACGGCAAGACCTACGGGGTTCCCCTTTCCCACAACGCCCAGGGCATGGCCTTCAACAAGAAAGCCCTCGCGGACGCCGGTATCGCCGCCCCCCAACCGGGCTGGACATGGGACCAGTTCTGGGCTTTTGCCCGGGAGTGCCGCGCCAAGCTGCCCAGAGACAAATGGGGCATCGCGTATCAGGGCGGCACCTGGGACAGCTACCAGTATTATCAGACCTCCTTGGGAAAAGGGCCCATCTTCCCCCCCGGCGGCAAGGATTACAATATAGACAAGACCCTTTGGATGGAATTCTACAAACTCCAGGATGATATGCGCAAGGCGAATATCGTCCCCTCCGCCGAAGTCCAACTCGGATTCAGGGAGTACGACCCCCAGGCCGATGCCATGGCTTCCGGAAAGGTGATGACCCGGGGCGCCACAACCGCTTCCGTCAGCGCCCTTGAAGCCCTAATGCCCGGCGAAGTCGGAGTCGTCTCCATGCCTACCGGCCCCGCGGGAGGCGGTTGGGCCCAATCCACAATCTTCCTGTCCTCCGCCGCGAATTCCCCCAACCTCGCCGAGGCCAAGACCTTCATGAAATGGTTCATCTCGGATCTTGGGGCGGGCGAAATTCTCGGCCTAACCCGGGGTATTCCGATTTCCGAATCGGTGTACCAGGTCCTCGAACCGACGCTGTCCGTCGGCAACCGGCTGAACAAGTCGCTGCTTGACGTCTGTCTGCCTTACGCGCTGCCCTTCTACGTCATGGCGCCGGGCTGGCAGGATTTTACCGCGGGCTACGAGGCCGAAATCCAAAACCTGATGTCCGGCAACCAGACCGTAGAGCGGACCTATGAGAACATCATCAGGCTGGCCGATCAGGTAAAGGCGAGGGTCAACCGCTAAAACCGGGCAGGCGGCTGTTTTTTACCGGACAGCCGCCCCGGTAATGCTTTGTTTATCAATTTAAAGGGGCTGTTTCAAAACTGAGGTTTTGAAACAGCCCCTAAATTTTTTGGATATCAGCCCCCCTCCAAAATCCGCCGCGGCGATAAGACCCCAGTCCCACTCGTCAAAAAGCCGCCGCGTTATTTCGATCCATGTATACGGCAAGGAGTGCAGGCGGTATACTGGAGGCACCGGGAAGCCGGTGAAGGAGGTATCTGTGTCTGACGGCATGAACTACGCCCCCAAGGGAAAAAAGGCCGCGGTGGTAAAACCGGGGGAATTTGTCTTTTCCGCCATCGCCCTGGACCATGGGCACATTTACGGGATCTGCAA
>JAISDF010000025.1 GCA_031265025.1 Spirochaetaceae bacterium | reverse complement strand
TACCGTAACTTTTACCGGCCCGCCAAAACCATCGGCCTGGCCTTCATAAGTGCCGGGCACAAACGAATACGGTTTTGACGCCGACTGGCAGGCCGATAGCGCTATGACCGCCAGAATCGTCCACATACCGCGTGTTTTTTTCATTATTTCCTCCTGAGAAAAATCAAACAGTGTAAAAACGGAATTTTTACAGTTCGTTTATTTTGAATGTAAGACCCGCGCTTGCTTTTTGCAAGGAAAAAGAAGCTCTTTCAAAATTTCAGTTTTGAAAGAGCAATCTTTGAAATACCAGGAAAGCGCGCTTAATGGTATACGCAAGTCTTGTTGCGGGGTTTTGGCTGTCCCGGAAGCCGGCCTCTTTTTAAATTATTTGAAAGAAATTCCATGTTTCTTGAAATCGTGAGAACTGTCTGGTTACGCGGCGTATATTCAGGCTGTGAAAAAGCGCTGAAAATGGTATTGTTTTCATAATAACCGGAGTAAATGCGGAACAAAAAAAAATTTCTTTACGGGCTTTACTTGGCATGTTTCCTGCTTTCAGGGAAGAGGAGGTGAACCATGTTAGCGTTTCTCGGTTTTCTTACAGTTATTGTCATGCTCGTTCTGATCATGACAAAAAAAGCGGCTCCGGTTATAGCACTGATCGCGGTTCCGGTGATAACAGGAGTTATTGCTTCTTTCTTTGCCCCGGTAGTGGACGGCAAGGCGGCTTTCGTCGCCCTGGACATGGGCAAATTTATCACCGGCGGTATAGGAACCGTGGCGGCTACAGGCGTAATGTTCATTTTTTCCATCCTGTTTTTTGGGGTGCTTACCGACGCGGGAACCTTTAAGCCCATCATCAACGGCATCCTGAAAGTCATCGGGACAGACCCGGTTAAAATCGCCCTGGGAACGGCCCTCCTGGCGATTATAGTCCACCTGGACGGGTCCGGTGCGGTAACCTTCCTCATCTGCGTACCTCCGCTGCTTCCTCTGTATGACGCGGTGGGTATGAAACGGACAAGCCTCGCAACCGTCGTCGCCATGTCCGCCGGGACCATGAACATAGTACCCTGGGGAGGGCCAACCCTGAGGGCCGCCACGGCCATGGACAAAATGGACGTGATGACCCTGTTTAATCCGGTGATCGTCCCTATGATATTCGGTCTTGCCACGGTATTGGTGTTTGCCTTTCTCATCGGCCGCGCCGAGAAAAAGCGCATAGGCGAGGTGAGTCTTTCGGGCATTACCGCCAAGGCGGAAGAACTTACTCCTGAAAAGGAGGCCCTGCTCCGGCCTTCGCTTTTTGGCGTAAATGTTGTTCTTATTATTGCCACCGTCGCCGGCCTCATCGTGCTGGCCAAGTGGTTTGCCCCGCAGGTTGTATTCATGTTCGCCTTTGTGCTTGCCATTGTGATCAACTACCCCGATCCGAAGATTCAGCGTGAACGGGTTGACGCCCACGCAAAATCGGCGATAATGATGGCCTCGGTGCTTTTTGCCGCCGGCGCTTTTACAGGCATCATGAGAAGCACCGGCATGATCACCGCCATGTCGGAAGCCTTGGTGTCCATTATTCCGTCTTCAGCCGGCCGCTTCTTCCCGGTTATTACCGGCATCATTGCCATGCCGGCGTCCCTTCTCTTTGATCCCGATTCCTTCTATTTCGGCGTACTTCCCGTACTTGGCAATACCGCCGCGGGATTTGGCGTTGATGCGGTCAATGTGGCGCGGGCGGCCATACTGGGCCAGATGACCACGGGTTTCCCTGTTTCTCCCCTTACTCCCTCTACCTTTCTCCTCGTGGGACTGGCGGGCGTAGATTTTGGGGAACATCAGAGAAAAACCATCCCCTATGTTTTCTGTGTTACCATAGTGATGCTGGCGGCCGCTCTGATTACCGGCGCGATAAAAATTTAAAAAATTTGAAGAGCGGACCCAAAGGGTTCGCTCTTCCCATGACATGAGGGGGTTTGTATGAAAACAATCCGTATAGGCAGCGGAGCGGGTTACGCGGGGGACCGTCTTGAACCGGCGCTGGAACTTATTGAAAAAGGCAATATCAGGTATATCAGTTTTGAATGTCTTGCTGAACGTACCATTGCCATTGCGCAGCAGGCAAAACTCAAGGACCCTTCCAAAGGGTACAACAACCTGCTTGAATACCGCATGGAACAGGTAATACCCCTGGCCTTCAAGCACAAGGTCAAGGTTATTACCAATATGGGCGCGGCGAATCCCGTATCCGCCGCCGATGTATGCGCGGCCATCGCCAGGAAAAACGGGATAGCGCCCCTTAAAATAGCGGCGGTCCTCGGTGATGATGTGATGGACAAACTTGAGCGGTACACGAATACCGAAGTATGGGAGACCAAAAAGCCCTTAAAGGAACTTGACGGCGAAGTGGTTTCGACTAACGTGTATCTGGGAACAGCGGGCATAGTTGAGGCCCTTTCGGGTGGCGCCGATATTGTCATCACCGGCAGGGTCGCCGATCCGGCCATTTATATGGCGCCCCTGATTTACGAATTTGGCTGGAAAATGGACGATTGGGATATGCTTGGCAAGGGTACCCTCGTGGGACACCTGCTTGAGTGCGCCGGCCAGGTTACGGGCGGCTATTACGCGGAACCCGGAAAAAAGGATGTTCCCAACTGCCATCTTCTGGGCTTTCCGATTGTCGAATGTCAGGAGAACGGAGAATTCTTTGTGACCAAGGTTCCCGGTTCAGGAGGAGTGGTAAACCGCCATACCTGCACCGAACAGATGATTTACGAGATTCATGACCCCGCGAACTATATAACCCCTGACGTGGTTGCCGATTTCTCCAAGGTTACGTTTGAGGAAGCGGGTCCTGACAAGGTTATTGTCAGGGGCGGAACCGGAAAGCCCCGTACCCCGACCCTGAAACTTTCCATAGGCTATAGGGACTGCTTCATAGGCGACGGCTCGATCAGCTATGGCGGCCCCGGCTGCCTGGAACGGGCAAAGCTCGCGGCCGATGTGGTAAAGAAGCGCCTTGAACTGCGGAAGCTGCCTGTTGAAGAGCTCAAGATGGATTTTATCGGAATCAACGCGATTTACTGGAATCACAAACGCGATTACAAGACGCCCGAAGAAATCCGCCTCCGCGTCGCCGGCCGTACCAAAGACAGGGTATCGGCGTCGAGAATAGGCCAGGAAGTCGAAGCCCTCTATGTCAACGGACCCGCCGGGGGCTGCGGCGCCGAACAGGGCGTGCGGGAAATCATTTCCATAGCCTCATTGCTCATTGACCGGAATGATGTGCGGCATGAGGTCGTTTACAGGGAGGTAAAATAATGAAACTCTGGGACATTGCCCATTCCCGCACCGGGGACAAGGGAAACATTTCCAACGTGTCACTCATAGCCTATGACCTCAAGGATTATCAGCTCCTCAAGGACAAGATTACCGCCGCAAAGGTCAAGGACTGGTTTGGCGATATGGTCAAGGGAGACGTTATCCGCTACGAACTGCCCCAGCTTGGCGCCATGAACTTTGTCATGTACGACGCCCTAGGCGGCGGCGTTACCCGTACCCTGTCCATGGACATGCACGGCAAGGGTATAAGTTCTTATCTGCTGGATATGGAAATTTAATATTGAAAAGAGGGCTGTTCCGCACCGGGCAGCCCTCTTTCCCCGGGTCTCCGCTTGCGCGAAGGAACTTCAGGGCGAAGTTGTTGATTGTTTATACGGTTTATTGATTTAACGAGGTATTCCGATGAAAAGTTTTCCTTTGAACAGGGCTTTCACTTTTCTTGAACCGGGTCCGGTCATTTTGGTAAGCACTTCGGACGGGGATAAACCCAATATTATGACCCTCTCCTGGACTATGGTTCTTGATTTTACTCCCCGCTTCGCCTTTATGACCGGCCCCTGGAATTATTCTTTTAGGGCGCTTTCCAAAACCGGGGAGTGTGTGATCGCCGTACCGACGGCCGAAATGGCCAAAACCGTTGTTTCAATCGGCGCGTGTTCGGGAGCGGATGTAAACAAATTTGAAAAATTCAAGCTGACTCCGCTTGAGGCGGAATTTGTCAAGGCGCCCCTGATAAAGGAATGTTACGCGAATCTTGAATGCCGGGTTGTGGATTACATCAAGAAACACGGCATCTTTATCCTGGACGCCGCCGCGGCCTGGGTTGACGAAAAACACAGGGAGAAACGGTTTTTTCACGCCATAGGGGACGGCCGCTTCATTGCGGACGGGGAAAAGATCAATCACCGGAAGATTATGTTGAAGAAGCTGCCGGAAGGTGTATAAACCGGGTGATCGAACAAGTCAAACAGGCCCCGCCGGAGCTCCGCCTGTTTTATTCGTTTTATTCGGTGTGTCCGTTAAAAGGCCCAGTTTGATGGCGCTGCGGACGGCGCCGGCCCTGTTTGACGCTCCGAGTTTGATGTTGAGCTGCCGTATGGCGCTTTTCACCATTTTTACGGGGGTGCGCATGGCGGCGGCGATTTCCTCACTGGTGCGGCCCTGGGAAAGGCTGTTGAGTATTGCCAGTTCATGTTGGGAAAAATCCGCAAGAACGGATGTTTCCCGGTTCGCGTATTGGGCCGCCACGAGGGAGCGTTTTTTCGCGTAGGCCGAGGCGTCCCTGCGTATGGTTTGCAGCCATTTCCGGGGAATCCCGGAGATTGAATCATTTGCCGTGGCAGACGCCGTAGCATTTGCTGAGGCAGATGCCGCAGTGTTTGCCGTGGCGTCTGCCGGATTGCCGGGATGGGCTTTAAGGACGGCGCTCACCAGGCTGTGCATGTATTCCCCAAGTTCGACAAAGGGCATGGAAAAACCGTGGGGCAGGCTCGTGTCGTAGGCTTTTTTAAGGGCCGCGAGGGCGCCCTCCCGGTCTCCAAGCTGATGGCGGGTTACCGCTTCCAGGGCGGTCATTTCCAGAAACCCCAAAAGGTAAGTCCCCAAATCGCCTTCGGCCCGCTCCTTTTCCAGAATCCGCAG
>JAISDF010000020.1 GCA_031265025.1 Spirochaetaceae bacterium | reverse complement strand
AGGTCACTGTGGTGATCCACGATATTCCCGGAACCGTTGTTGCACATCTTGGCAGGACATACCATGATGCAACGGTGACAATTAACGCACTTGTCCTCCAGCACGCGAATAACAGGCCGTAAACGCTTCGCTTCCATACCAAACTCCCTTAGCCGGAATATGAAGAGGAACCGCCATAGTATAAACCACAATTCTCCAAGAGTAAAGAGAAAGAGAGCTATATAGGTAAATTTACCCTTGAAAATGCCCGCGAAGCGTATAGGGGGAACCAGCCAGGGGGCGGCCCCTGTTAGCCGCAAGCAAAAAAGAGGCCCGGCACAAACAACGCGAAACTGTTTCTGCCGGGCCTCCTCAAGGTATTCCGTGTTTTTTAGGCCTGTACGCTTTTTTTGCCGTGCTTAACCGCCGCCTTACAGGTCTTGCATATCTTTACCTTTGCTTCTCCGGCTTCCTGCTCATAGAGAAGTTTTACATTATTCCGCCTGCAGACAGGACATTCTCCCCTGCCCCGGGCAAAAAGTTCACGTATACCTTTTCCCCTGTGTGCTTTAGACATTGCTTATCTCCTGCTATTCCTTTGCTCCGGCTCCGGCGTCTTCTTTGCCCTTGCCCGCGCTTTCTTTTGCCACGGCTTTTTTATCGCCGGCCTTTTTGCCTTGAGCTTTCTTGTCCGGCTTGTCGCCGGTATCCAGCTTGTAGTCCACCAGCTCAAGCAGCACCATCTCGGCGGCGTCCCCATAACGCTCGCCGAGTTTGATGATGCGGGTATAGCCTCCGGCCCTTTCCTTCATGCGGGGGCCTATATCGGTAAAAAGTTTGGCAACCATACCTTCATCATAGAGCCGCGAAGAAACAATACGCCGGTTATGGACCGAATCTACCTTTGCCCGGGTAATGAGCCTCTCGGCGCTCCGCCGTATCTCACGGGCCTTGGCCTTGGTGGTCTGTATTCTTTCGTACCTGAATAATGACGTTACCATATTCCGGTGAAGGGCCTTCCGGTGGGCGGCCATGCGCTCCAGAGGGTTAAAACCTCGTCTATGCTTCATCTTTTTCTTCCTTATCCGGGGTAATTCTTATGGTGTTTTTAAGCACATTCATATCGGTAATGCCCAGGGACAGGTTCCACTCCTTGAGTTTTTCCTTGATCTCCTGGAGCGACTTCTTGCCGAAATTCCTGGTTTTGGCTATGTCATCCTCGGTCTTTCTGGTAAGTTCGCCGATGGTTTTGATATTGGCGTTTTTAAGGCAATTTGACGAACGCACCGAAAGTTCAAGTTCTTCCACCGGGGTGTTGAGTATCTGCCTGATACGCTCGTCATCCTCGTCAAGGTAATCTTCCGAACCGAGATTGTTCTCGTCAAAATTGATGAATACCGAAAAATGATCCTTGGCGATTTTTGCCGCTTCCGCGAGGGCGTCATCGGGTTTTACCGTACCGTCGGTCCAGACTTCGAGTATCAGTTTGTCATAGTCGCTGCGCTGGCCGACCCTGGTGGGCTCGACGGCAAACTTGACCTTTTTAACCGGCGAAAAAATCGCGTCCATGGGTATGGTGCCGATTACGTCAACATAGCGCTCGTTTACCTCGGAGGGAATGTAACCCCTGCCCAGGTCAACCTGAATCTCAAAGTCAAGGCGGGCGTCATCCGTGAGGGTCATGATATGCCGGCCCTTGCTCTGGACTTCAACCTGCCCGGGCCTTTCAAAATCATCGCTCTTTATTTCGTCCTTTCCCGACCACTCATACAGCAGTATGTCCTGCTCCATATCGTCAGGAAGTTTGAGCCGCATCTGTTTGAGGTTGTTGATGACCTCAAGGGTATCCTCAACGATATTCGGAATGGTCTCAAACTCGCTGGATATGCTGTGAGCCGTGCCTTCCCCGTCATAGGCGGTTATCTTGACCGCGGTAATCGCGTATCCCTGAATGGAAGAAAGGAGCACCCGCCGCAGGGTATTGCCAACCGTCGTACCGAATCCCGGTTCGAAGGGAGCGGCGATGAACTTTCCGTAATTTGATCTCAGTTCGCCGTGCTCAAAGGTGATACCTTTGGGACGCTTGAATCCTTTAAGCAGGTTCTTACGGGCCATAGGAACTCCTTATTTAGAATAGAATTCGACAATCATCTGTTCTTTGATGTCCGCCAAATCAGTGATATCGCCGCGTCTGGGAACAGCCATAAAGGTCCCCTTCATAGCGTCAGGATCAAGCTGAAGCCAGGGCATCACCCCCGCCTTGCCGTACTCCTTGAGCGCTTCCTTTATAATCACGAGGTTCTTGCTGGGTTCCTTTATTTCGACTACATCATTGGAACGTACCAGGTAGGAAGGAATATTGACCTTCTTCCCGTTTACCAGGATATGACCGTGGAGAACAACCTGCCTGGCCTGGCTTCTGCTTGAGGCAAAACGGAGCCGGTAGACCACATTGTCAAGCCGCCGCTCAAGGAGGGCAAAAAGGTTCTCGCCGGTGATACCGGGCATACGCAGGGCCCGTTCAAAGAAAAGATGAAACTGCTTTTCCTGCATGCCGTAAATTCTCTTGAATTTCTGTTTCTCCCTCAGTTGTATTCCGTAATCGGAACGCTTGCCCGGACGGGCCTTGGGGTCCTTGCCCGGAGCGGGTCGTTTTTTATTGATGGGACATTTATCGCTCTTGCAACGGTCGCCTTTAAGCATGAGCTTTTTCTGCTCCGTCCGGCAAAGCCGACAAACAGGTCCTATATATCTTGCCATAAATTTTCTCTCCCTGTATTTGGATTATCCTTTATATACGGCGCGTCTTCCTCGGCCTGCAGCCGTTATGCGGAATCGGGGTAACGTCATTTATCGACTTTACCTTGATGCCCAGCGCGCCAAGCTGGCGTATCGCCGATTCCCTGCCTATGCCCGGGCCTTTTACATATACATGCACTTCCCTGAGCCCTACCTGGAGGGCCTTCTGGGCGGCGGTCTCGGTTACCGACTGGGCGGCAAAGGGCGTTGACTTTTTCGCGCCCCTGAAACCAAGCCCGCCCGAACTGGCCCAGGAAATGGCGTTTCCCATGAGATCGGTTATGGTTACAATAGTATTGTTGAATGTAGCCTGTATGTATACATTCCCTTCATATACGGACTTTTTTTCTTTCCGCTTCTTTGTACTGGCAGCCACTCGCTCCTCCAAATCTAAGGCCGCTGATTCAAAATTTGATATTTTGAATCAGCTCCAATTATCCGCCGCAAAAACCCGCCTAGGCGGATTCTCCGGTATTTCCAAAACTTCCGTCAGGTCCCGGCCAAAAACAACAGCCGGATACGGGAAACCTATTTCTTCTTGCCCGCCACGGTCTTTTTCTTGCCCTTTCTGGTCCGGGCATTGGTTCTGGTCCGCTGTCCGCGCAGGGGCAGGCCCTTGCGGTGCCTCAAGCCCCGGTAACAGCCTATGTCCATAAGCCGCTTGATATTCAGGGCAATTTCAGTGCGGAGCCGTCCTTCGACCTTGTACTCGTTCTCAATGAACTGCCTCAGGCCGTTAAGTTCCTCCTGGGACAGGTCATTGATAAGGCGCGCGGGATCTATCTTTGCCTTTTCGCATATCTGATCCGCGCTGGCCCTGCCGATTCCGTAAATGTAGGTTAACGCGATGTTAACATGCTTGTTGGGCAGATCGACGCCTGCTATACGTGCCATTCCTTACCCTCCTAGCCCTGCTTCTGCTTATGCTTCGGGTTCTGGCAAATAATACGGACAATCCCGTTCCGTTTAATTACCTTGCATTTATCACAAATTGGTTTAACGCTGGTCCTGACTTTCATCCCTGTCTCCTAAAGGTTACGTCCCCGTAATCTTCCCCGCCTGGTCAGCCCCTCATGATGGTGCATCTTGAGGAGGGCTTCAATCTGGCTCATGGTATCCAGGTCCACACCCACAAGGATGAGGAGCGAGGTACCGCCCATGAGGTACGAGATTGAGGCGGGAAAATCAAAAAGCATCTGAATAATCTGCGGCAGCACCGCGATTACCGCCAAATAAAGCGAACCGGGAAGCACAATACGGTTGAGTATCCTGGTAAGATACTCTTCGATGCGTTCAGTCCTGATACCCGGTATGGAACCGCCGTTCTCCCGTATGTTCTTGGCGATTTCTACGGGGTTAAGGCTTACCTGTGTGTAGAAATACGCGAAAAACACAATAAGAAGAACATATAAAACATTATACAAAAAACCCTGGGGGTCCAAAGCCCGGGAAACCGCCGCGAGCCAGGCCACATTGGACCCTATGGTAGTAGCTATCTGAATCGGAAAGGTCAATATTGAAGAAGCAAAGATGACCGGTATAACCCCTGACGGATTTATCTTGAAGGGGATATAGGTATTCTGGGCGCCGTACATTTTCCGTCCTACTACCCGTTTCGCGTAATGGACCGATATTTTCCGCTGGCCCTGCTGTTCAAACACCACCAGGGCGACTATGGCCACAAACATCACGAAGACCACAATCACAAAGACCAGGTTAAGGGTGCCGTTGATGACCCGCTGCCAGACTTCATACACCGCGCGGGGAAGCCGCGCCACAATACCGGCAAAGATCAGAAGGGATATGCCGTTGCCTATGCCCCGCTGGGTTATCTGTTCGCCTATCCACATGAGGAACATGGTTCCTGTCGTAACCGTGAGCATCGAAAGGAGGGTAAACTGCAACATAGGTATGCTGAGAAGATTATCCACCGACAGGGATATGTTGGCCGCGTAGCGGCTTACCGCGAAGGACTGGATAAGGCAGATTCCCACCGTTCCGAGGCGCTGATAGGACTGTATTTTTTTCCTGCCGCCCTCTTCTTCCGATATTTTCTTGAGCTTGGGAAAGACAATTATCAGAAGCTGCATGATGATGGACATGGAAATATACGGCATGATGCCCAGCATGAACACCGAGAAGTTGGAGAAAGCGCCGCCGGCGAAAAAGTCCAGATAATCAATGATGGCGTTACCGGAATTCTGCATGTCGGTGAAGTAGTTGTTCAGCACCTGCACATTGATGCCGGGAATGGGAAGCACCGCCCCAAAACGGAAAACCACCAGCATCACTGTAGTGAAGAAAATCCGTTCCCTGAGCTCTTTGACCCTGAAAATACCAACCAGTGGATTAGCCATTCAATATTCCCTATACCCTTATTTTGTTGACTTGTCCGCTCCGGCAGGGACGCTTACCGTACTGCCGGCCTTTTCGGCCTTTTCCCTGGCCGATGCCGAGATAGCGGCGACAGTGAAGGTCAGCTTCCGCGAAAAATCCCCGCCGGCCAGTATCTTTACCGGCTTCGCGCCCTTGACAAGGCCTTTAAGTATGAGGCTCGCGCTGTTTACAGTCTCGCCGTCAACATAGCGGCTGTCTATGGCGCCCAGGCTAACCACCTGATATTCCTTCTTGAACGGATAATTGGAGAATCCCCGGTGGGCAAGACGCCGGTACAGGGGCATCTGGCCGCCCTCAAATCCGACATAGGTCTTGCCGCCTGAACGGGACTTCTGTCCCTTGTTGCCTTTTCCCGCTGTTGTGCCCCGGCCCGAACCCTGTCCGCGGCCCAGAATGCGCCGCCTTTTATTCGCGCCTTCCGGGGCATGAAGGTTAAAATCCGCCGGAGCGTTTACTGCTTCAGCCATTCTATACTCCTTGCGGTTTCCCGAAAGAAACCGCGCGTTTCAAACGCCCTAGGCGTTTGAAAGTTCTTCCACCTTGACCAGATGGGAAACTGCCCTGACCATCCCCAGTATTTCAGGACTCGCCTCCTGTTCTACCGAGGACCCTATTTTCCTGAGCCCCAGAGAACGAACCGTAGCCCGCTGCTTGGGAAGAGCCCTGATGGTACTCCTTACCAGGCTGATTTTTATCTTCTTCGCCATGATTACCCCCACAGCTCCTTGAGGGATTTACCCCTGTTCTTTGCCATAGCCTTGGCGTCCATCATGGCCCGTATGCACTCAAAGGTCGCCTTGACCACATTGTACTGGCTCGGGGCGCCCAGGGATTTGGAAAGCACATCGGTAACGCCGCCCGCTTCCATGATGGCCCGAACCGGGCCGCCGGCTATGATGCCCGTTCCCGAACAGGCGGGTTTCAAAAGCACCCGGGAAGCCTTAAAAGTCGCTTCGATCTCGTGGGGTATGGTCCCGTTTTTTACCGGGAGCTTTATAAAACTCCGCTTGGCTTTGTCGATACTCTTCCGTATGGCTTCGGAAACATCATTCGCCTTGCCGAAGCCGTAACCGACATTGCCCTTGCGGTCGCCGACCACGGTAAGGGCGGAAAAGGAAAAACGCCTGCCGCCCTTGACTACCTTGGCGGTACGGTTTAGCTTTACCAGTTTTTCGATATATTCCTTTTCCTCGAATTTCTTTTCACGGCCTTCACGGCCGTCTCTGTTCCTTGAATGCTCCATCCCGCCCCCTAGAACTCTATCCCGGCCTTACGGGCGCCGTCGGCCATAGCTTTAACTATGCCGTGGTACAGATACCCGTTCCGGTCAAAAACCACTGTCTTGATATTCTTTTCCAAAAGCCGCTTCCCCATGAGCTCGCCCAACTGGGCGGCGCCTTCTACATTCCGCTTGATGGCCCGGAGTTCTTTTTCCAGGGTTGAAGCGGAAATAAGGGTATGCCCCTTGATATCATCAATAACCTGAATGGACATGGACCGGTTGCTCCGGGTAACGCTCATCCGGGGTTTTTCGGCCGTACCGGAAATCTTCTTGCGTATATGAATCTTCCGTTTAAGCCGTTTTCTGTCTTTCTCGAGCAGTTTTCTCAACATTTCCCACTAACTCCTTGGATAAACCGCCTTGCGATCTTATTTGACACCGGACTTGCCGACCTTCCTCCGGATATGTTCATCATCGTACCGTATACCCTTGCCCTTGTACGGTTCGGGGAGCCGGAACTTGCGGATCTGGGAGGCAAACTCGCCTACCTTCTGTTTGTCTATCCCGGTAATGGTAAGTTTACCGCTGGCATCGGCGGCAGCGGCGATACCCTCAGGGATCCCCACATAAATATCGTTTGAGTAACCGAGGCTTAACACCAGTATCTTGCCCTGAATCTCGGCCCTGTATCCAACGCCGGTAATCACCAGGGTCTTGGTAAAGCCTGAGGATACGCCTGTAACCATGTTGTTAAGCAGATTCCGGTACAAGCCGTGAAAGGACTTTGTCTGCTTTTCCTCATTGGCCCGGCTGACAACAATCTCGTTACCCTGGGGGGTAAAGGATATCACCGGGTGATACTTCTGGGTCAGTTTTCCCTTGGGGCCCTCAACGGTCATCACTTCGTCCTGGAAGCTGACCTTGACGCCCGCGGGAATTTTAACCGGAATTTTTCCGATACGCGACATAAACTCCCCTTACCAGATGGTACAGATAACTTCGCCGCCGACCTTCTTTTCGGCGGCCTTCTTGCCGGTGGTAACGCCCATTGATGTAGAAACAATCAGGGTTCCGTAGCCGTTGTACACCCTGGGCATGTACTTATAGCCCATATAGACCCGCCTTCCGGGTTTGGACACCTTTTCGATGCCGTGAATAACCGGAAAAGCCCCGTCGTCATATTTAAGAAACACCCTGATGGAATTATTTCCCTCCTGGCTTATCTTCTTGAAATTCTTGATATACCCTTCGGTCTTTAAAATCTTGACGATTTCAAGCTTCAGCTTAGAGGTAGGGATATCAACCTTCTCATGCTTTGCCATACCGGCGTTCCGGATTTTGGTCAGCATATCCGCAATGGGATCAGAAACGCTCATCCTGTACTCCTACCTTACCAACTTGATTTTGTAACGCCCGGGATAAGCCCTTCACTGGCGAGCTGCCTGAAACAAAGACGGCACATCTCAAATTTCCGGAGATACCCCCTGGCCCTTCCGCAGATACGGCAGCGGTTCACCTTTCTCGTTTTATATTTTGGCGTCCGCAGCGCCTTGATTATCATCGCTTTTCTTGCCATATATTCTCCCCCTACTTTCTGAAGGGCATGCCGAACTTGGCGAGGAAGGCCTTGGCCTCCGCGTCGGTCTTTGCCGTAGTTATAATGGCGATATTAAGCCCCGCCACTCTTTCGATCTTGTCAAAGTCGATTTCAGGAAAAATAATCTGCTCGGTGATGCCCAGGGAATAGTTTCCGTGGCCGTCAAAGGCGTTTTGATTAACTCCCCGGAAGTCCTTGACGCGGGGCAGGGCAACATTGACCAGCCGGTCAAGGAATTCGTACATCATGGCGCCCCTCAAAGTTACCTTGGCGCCGATTTCCTGTCCGGCGCGGATTTTGAAATTGGCGATGCTCTTCCGCGCCTTTGTCTTGACAGCTTTCTGCCCGGTAATGAGGGTCAGGTCGGCAATGGCCGCGTCAAGAAACTTTTTGTTCTGGAGGGCCTCCCCGACGCCCATGCTGACCACTATTTTTTCCAGCTTGGGGGTCTGCATTACCGAGGAATAGCCAAACTCCTTAAAAAGCTCAGGCGCTACCTGTTCCCGGTAAATCTTCTTGAGCCGCGGTTCGTAGTCTTTCATAACGCCTCCCCGCACTTCCTGCATACACGCACTTTTTTATCCCCGAGTTTATAGCCGATTTTGACGGGACCGCATTTTTTGCAGACTATCATGACATTGGAGCTGTGTATCGCCGCTTCGATTTCGACAATGCCGCCCCGGTCCTGCTGGTTCCGCTTTTTCATGGCTTTTTTGACTATGTTAAGCCCTTCCACCACCACCCGGTCCTTGTCCCGGAGGACTTTAAGAATACGCCCCCGTTTGCCTTTATCCTTGCCGGCGATGACCTGGACCGTGTCGTCCTTTTTTATCTTGTATTTATGCGCCGCTTCCGCCATACCTACCTACCTTCTGTTAAAATCAGTCAGGATGAAACCGCGTTTCATAACACCTCGGGGGCGAGGGACACGATTTTCATATAGTCCTTCTCCCTGAGTTCCCGGGCCACGGGTCCGAAAATACGCTTGCCCTTGGGGTTCCTGTTGGCGTCAATGATGACACAGGCGTTGTCATCAAACCGTATATAGGTTCCGTCGGGCCGGCGGTATTCCTTGTGGGTTCTGACCACCACCGCCTTTTCCACAGTACCCTTCTTTATGGTTGATGTGGGCAGGGCGTCTTTGACCGCCACCACGATAATATCCCCTATGCCGGCGTATCTCCGTTTGGAGCCGCCGAGCACCTTGATACACTGAACTATTTTGGCGCCGGAGTTATCCGCCACATTAAGGAAACTTTCTACCTGAATCATGATGCCGACTCCTACCGCGCCTTTTCGATAATTTCCGCCAGCCTCCAGCACTTTTCCTTGCTGAGGGGACGGCACTCAATAACCCGAACCCGGTCGCCTATATGGGCCTCGTTTTTTTCGTCATGGGCCTTGAGTTTTTTGGTCCGGGTAACGTACTTCTTGTAAAGGGGATGAAGGGTTTTGTTGGCAACGGCGACGACAATGGTTTTTTCCATCTTGTCGCTCTTCACTATCCCCACAAATTCCTTTTTGGCGCTTCTGACCGCTTCTGCCATGCTCTGCTCCTCTGCCTTTTCCATACGCTCTAGGCTCCGGCCTTTGCCGCCGCTCTTTCGGCGGCGCCAATCAGGGTATTAAGGCGGGTTATCTGCCGGCGCATGACCCGCTTTTGCAGCGGGTTATCTACATGACCCACAACCATCTGAAAGCGAAGTTCCATATACTTTTTATTGAGCTCGTCCCGCTTTGCCTTCAGTTCGGGCAGGCTCAGGTTCTTGAAGGAATTCTTCATATCGCTCCTCCTAGGCTCCCAGCTCAAGGTCTGAACGGCAGACAAACCGGGTCCTGATGGGCAGTTTGGCGCCGGCAAGATGCATGGCTTCTTCGGCAAGTTTTTTGTCAATGCCGCCAAGCTCAAACATCACCGTCCCCGGCTTTACCACGGCGACCCAGTATTCGGGAGCGCCCTTGCCCTTGCCCATGCGGGTTTCCGCGGGCTTCTTGGTATAGGGCTTGTCGGGGTATATCCGTATCCACACCTTGCCGCCCCGCTTGATATGGCGGTTCAGGGCAATACGGGCAGCCTCAATCTGCCTGTTGGTAATCCACATTCTATCCATGGCCACCAGGGCGTAATCGCCGAAGGCCACGGTATTGCACCTGCTCGCGATGCCGGGCATATTGCCCCGCTGTATCTTGCGGTATTTTACACGTTTGGGACTCAGCATTATTCGCTCCTCACGGCGCTACGCTCACGCCGTTTACGCACCAGGACGCCCGCGTCTTCTTTCTGTTCCTTGCCGTACTTCATGCCGTTATACACCCACACCTTAACCCCTATGGAGCCGAAGGTGGTATGGGCCTCGGCAAAACCGTAATCAATATCCGCCCTGAGGGTATGGAGAGGAACCCGCCCTTCCTTGGCCTCTTCGGTACGGGACATTTCCGCGCCGCCCAGACGGCCCGAAAGCCTGACTTTGGCGCCCTGGGCATTGCCTTTTTTTATCGCGTTGGTAATGGCCTGCTTCATGGTTCTCCTGAATGAGGAACGGGCAAGAAGCTGCCTGGCTATGTTCTGGGCGATGATCTGCGCGTTGTTGTCGGCGTTGCGGACTTCCTTTATCTTTATCTGAATCTTTTTCGATACGAATTTCTGAAGCGCGTTGCCTATCTTTTCGATATTGGCGCCCTTGATTCCTATGATGACGCCGGGGCGGGCGGTATGAATGACAATGGTGATTCTCTGGGGATGCCGTATGATCTCAAGTTCGGCAATGTCCGCTCCCTTGGTCTCGCTCATGGTGAGGATGAGTTTCCGCAGTTTAATGTCTTCGTGCAGGGTATCGGCATATTCCTTGGGGTCCACATACCAGCGGGAAGCCCAGGTCCTGTTAATGCCTACCCTCAGTCCAATGGGATTTACTTTCTGGCCCACGTTATTTCCCCGCCTTTCCGGCAGCAGGCCGGGCTGCCGCGCCGGCGCCGGTTTCGTCAACCACAACGGTAATGTGGCAAATTCTTTTAAGAAGCATGTCGGCGCGGCCCCTGGCGCGGAACCATATCCGCTTCATGCGGGGGCCGTCATCAACCTTTATTTCCCTGATATAGAGCATGTCTTCGGCAAGCTGCTTGTTCCGGGAAAGGGCGTTTGACGCCGCTGACTTTACCGTTTTGCCGATGAGCTTCGCGCCCTTGTGGGGCATATTCTCCAGAATGGATACCGCCTCGGGATAGGTCTTGCGGCGTATCAAATCCGCCACAGGCCGTATCTTATGGGGAGAAACGAGAAGGTACTTTGTAACCGCTCTATAGCCGCTCTTTGTTTCCATATTATCCGCCTATGCCTTTGCGGCCTTCTTGTCCGAACCCGCGTGCCCCCGGAAGATACGGGTAGGAGCGAATTCCCCAAGTTTGTGGCCGACCAGGTTTTCGGTTACATAAACCGGTACCCAGGTTTTGCCGTTATACACTGAAATCGTCCCGCCGACCATTTCGGGAATAATCGTGGAACAGCGGGAATAGGTCTTAATCATCTTCCGGTCCCCGCTTTTGGCCATTTCCAAAACCTTTTTATACAGGCTCTTCTCGATGAAAGGCCCTTTCTTAATAGATCTTGACATACTCCCTTCCTACCTTTTCCTGCCCCGGCTTACGATGAAGCGGCCTGAGGGTTTGTGCTTTTTCCGGGTCTTGTATCCCTTGGTCGGCTGGCCCCAGGGAGTTACCGGGTGTATGCCCTTGTTCTTTCCTTCGCCGCCGCCGTGGGGGTGGTCAACAGGGTTCATGGCCATACCGCGCACCGTGGGCCGTATGCCGAGCCAGCGCCTGCGGCCCGCCTTGCCGAGCTGCACGTTCATGTGGTCTTCATTGCCAACGACGCCGATGGTGGCGTAACATTTTTTGAAGACCATGCGCATCTCTCCCGACGGGAGACGGAGGGTTACATAGTCCCCTTCCTTGGCGGCTATGAGGGCGCCCGATCCGGCCGAACGGACCAGTTGCCCGCCCCGGCCCAGGGTAAGTTCCACATTGTGGACCGTAAAGCCCAGGGGTATGTTTTCCAGGGGAAGGGCGTTGCCCGGTTCTATGGCGGCTGACGGGCCGCTCATTACCTGGGCGCCCGCGGCAAGGCCCTTGGGGGCGATGATATAGCGCTTCTCGCCGTCAACGTAAAAAACAAGGGCGATATTGGCGCTCCGGTTGGGATCGTATTCTATTGAAACGACCTTGCCGGGTATGCCTATCTTGTCCCGTCTAAAATCAATGGCCCGATAGCGGCGTTTATGCCCTCCGCCCTTGTGCCATACGCTGATGCGGCCCTTGGCGCCCCGGCCGGCTTTTTCGGCGCGGCCGGAAGTAAGGCGTTTCTGCGGCTCCGCGCCCTTGGTCAGATCCGAAAAATCAAGGCTCTGCCAGCCCCGCATACCCGCGGTGATGGGCTTGTATGTTTTAATTCCCATAACTATACACCTTCAAAGATGCTGATCTTTTCATCTTTGGGCAGACGGACTATGGCTTTTTTCCAGCTTGAAGTATACCCCGCCTTGTAGCGCTGCCGTTTCGGCTTGCCGCCCACCACCATGATGGTACAGGAAACAGGATGCACGTTGAAAAGCCTGCGCACCGCTTCCTTTACCTGTATTTTTGTCGCCGAAGGAAGAACCTTGAAAACGTATTTTCCTTCTTCCCGCATCAAATTGGCTTTTTCGGAAAGCACCGGTTCTATAAGTATCTGCTCGTAAATCATCAGACAGCCTCCCCGGCTTTACAACCCTCGGGGCTGTAGAACTCGTTAAGGTTCTTTGCCGCGGTTTCGAGGACCAGCACCCTGCGGCCGTAGAACAAATCATGGGCCCGCAGACGCTTGTATGAAAGGAAAGAAAGCCAGGGGATATTGGCGCCGGCCCGTTTTACCCTGGGATCGTCATCTTTGAGTATGACTACCGTTCTTTCTCCGGGACCGAAATTGCCAAGCAGGGCCGCCAGGTCCCTGGTCTTTCCTGATTCAATGGAAAAATCTTCCACGATTTTAAGGCTGTTATTCTGGGCCTTGAGGCTTAATATGCTCTTCATGGCAAGCCGCTTTGCTTTTTTGGGAATCCTGTAGGAATAGTCCCTCGGCTTGGGTCCGAAAACAGTACCGCCGCCTACCAAAAGGGGAGACTTTTTATCGCCCCGGCGGGCACGGCCCGTTCCCTTTTGTTTGTAGGGTTTGGCGTTTGAACCATGAACTTCCCCCCGGTCTTTGGTACAGGCCGTACCAAGCCGCTTGTTGGCAAGTTCGTTATTGATGGCATACCAGATTACATCTTCGTTCACCGGGAGACCGAACACGGCGTCAGAAAGTTCTATGGTACGGAGTTCCTTGCCGTCTTTGGAATACACTGTGCGATTCATCACTTCCCCCCGCTATCTCTTTACCGCGGTACGGACTATTACCGTTCCCTTGTTGATGCCGGGGACAGCGCCTGCTACCATGATAAGCTGCTTATCAAGATCCACCTTGATCACCCTCAGACTGAGCACGGTAACCTGTTCATTGCCCATGCGTCCGGGCATCTTGACATTCTTGAAGGTCTTGCCCGGATAGGTTGACTGCCCTGTGGAACCGGGTTCCCTGTGGAACTTGGAACCGTGGGTATTGCGGCCGCCGCCGAAACCCCAGCGCTTTACAACGCCCTGAAAGCCCTTGCCCTTGGAAACGCCGGTAACATCCACATAACGGCATCCCTCAAAAAGTTCGGCGCCCAAAGAATCGCCCGGGGCGACTTCTTTTTCGAAATCACGGAATTCCCGGAGCTGCTTTTTGGGCTTGATATCCCCGGAAAACTGGCCGGCATAGGGCTTGCTGACCCTGCCCGCCTTCATATCATCCACGCCGAGCACCACGGCCGAATAGCCGTCGCTCTCTTTCTTTTTTTGGGCTATGACAATATTCGGATCGACGCGAAGCACCGTAACCGGCACAAGATTACCGCTGTCGTCAAAGACCTGTGTCATGCCCACTTTTTTGGCCATTAGACCCATCATCTCAAAACTCCATTACACGCTATCCCAAGGTCATGGGACCGTCTGTTAGTCAAAAAACCTAAAAGATTTTTTGATGTTGAAGTCTGCCGCGCAAACTCCATGCCAGGCTACTGTTTTATTTCCACATCCACACCGGCGGGAAGTTCAAGCTTCATAAGCGAGTCCATCACTTCCGTGGAAGGATCTATAATATCAATCAGCCTCTTGTGCGTCCGCATCTCAAACTGTTCGCGGGCCTTTTTGTTCACATGGGGAGAACGAAGCACCGTCATCTTGTTGATGCGGGTCGGAAGGGGTATGGGCCCGGTAACTTTGGCCCCGGCCTTCTGAACCGTCTGTACGATGGACTTCGCGCTCTGATCGATTAATTCCACATCGAAACCGCGCAGCCGTACGCGAATTCGCTCCTTAGTCATTGTTCCTCCAGAAGGGACAGGACGCCGCGGCCGCGCTGAACGCGGCCGCCTCGCGAGGCCTGCCTGTAAAAGGGCTTATTCAACGATCTCGACAACCTGCCCGGAAGCGACGGTGCGGCCGCCTTCGCGGATAGCAAAACGAAGCCCCTTTTCCATGGCAATGGGGTGAATCAGTTCGCCGAAAATTTCGGTATTGTCTCCGGGCATCACCATTTCCTTGCCCTCAGGCAGCTTGACCGTCCCGGTAATATCGGTAGTCCTGAAATAGAACTGGGGCCGGTAGCCGGTAAAGAAGGGACTGTGCCTTCCGCCCTCTTCCTTGGAGAGGCAGTAGATCTGACCCTTGAACTTGCTGTGGGGGGTGATGGAACCGGGCTTGGCCAAAACCTGTCCGCGCTCGACTTCCTTTTTATCAATGCCCCTGAGAAGCGTACCGACATTATCGCCGGCCTGGCCTTCGTCAAGAAGCTTGTTGAACATTTCAATGCCCGTAATAACGGTTTTCTGGGTGGGCTTGATGCCGACGATTTCGATTTCCTCGTTGAGCTTGACAATCCCGCG
>JAISDF010000179.1 GCA_031265025.1 Spirochaetaceae bacterium | reverse complement strand
CCGCCATCTCCCATTCGGAAGACAATGTAGCGAAAAGCGGGGGCTGCCTGGAATTTGTGACGACAAAAACCAATCCCAAAGAAACCGCTTGCGCGGGGAGGCTTACGACAGTGAGGTTTATTTCCTTATGACATAAGCACTTACATTATGAGCCGCACGGGATTCGAACACGTGACCCACGCCTTAAAAGGGCGTTGCTCTACCTACTGAGCTAGCGGCCCAAGTTTTATACCGGGGCGATTTCAAAATATGACTGGACTTGTTCGACAACCCGGTTGGTTTTTCACAAGTTCCCCTTTACCTTACCGGAAAATGTCCATTAGGTCAATAGCGGAAAGTGATTCCCGCCTCAAGGGCGTACACGGACTGTACGCCGGGGTCTATGCCCAGTTCGCGGCCGTGAATGGCAAAGTTAAGCTGCATAAAGGAAAGGTCTATGCCAAAACCGAAACAGGGAAGGGCGTCGCTGATACCGGCGCGTATGTCCAGCACTTCAAAGATGCGGAGTTCGACGCCGAGCCCTATATTGAGAATATGATTTCTCGGCAGGACATCAAGAAAACCCAGTATATTCCTGTAATCGGCGAGAAAAATCAGATGGGTAATGTACTGTTCCAGTTTTTCCGACCTGAGCGCATAGGAAAGGCCGAAATCAAGACGGCGCCGCACCATTTCGTATTTGTTCCCCGACACGGAAGGATTACCGTCAAAAAAATCCTCCATGGAGGCATAGGTATTTACCAGCGCCGGAGAGTATATGTCATGGCATACCAGGGCCGCGCCAAAGGTATTATGAAGCATGAATTTGATTCCCAGGTCCAGCCCCACTCCCAGAGTCGAGATAAAGGGTGAACCCAGGGGGTCGTCAATGATATCTTCAACATGATTATAATCGGCCTCAAGCGTAAGGGTCCCCCTGAAAAAACCCTTGGCAAGAAAACCCGCGTCAAGGAGTTTTCCGTCGTTGTCAATGAAACGGTAGGAATACCCGCCGACAAGGAGAAAATCCTCGGACACCAGGGGCACTATACGCAGGCCCGATACCGTGGCGTCGGCCTTTGTACGGTTTGAAAGGGCAAAACCGACTCCCCTGCCCACCCAGCCAAACGAAAGGGGGCCTCCCAGTTCAAAGCCCGCCGCGAAACCTCCCGAACCGACCAGGCTGGTGAGGTCAATATCGCTTCCCGGATCCGTAACAATATCCAGGATTTCGAGCATGGGACCATAGGTTGAAAGGCTCAGTTCGGAGGCGCTGAATTCTTCTTTGACTCCCACGAAGGAAGCGGGATTGGTGAAAAGGCTGTAAAAATCATCGGCCAGGGCGGCGTGAGTCCCGCCCAGAGCCGCGGAACGGGCGTTGGGCATGGTAAAGGGGTCCACGTTCTGGCCGGAAAGAAAAGCGGCGGGGAGGAAAAAACAAAAAAAAGCGAAAACCGGTCTTGAACGGCCTCTCATACAACTACCCCTTTCACTATCGCGCTACGCAAAACGCATTATACAATTATTTCCCCGCTGATATCTATACGCTCCCCGTCTTCCCCGGCGTCCCCGTTCCAGGGACCCGTAACACGGCACCGGAAAGCCGAAGAAGGCTCTACCCCGGCGGAAACGGCTACAACCCTTAAATAATTATCGGTTATTCCGGCGACAGTGTTCAGTCCGGCGGGGGAATTCTTTTCGGCGACAGCCGTAACGGTTTTTCCGGTCCAGCGCCTGATATAGCTTTCCCTCCCCTTTCCGGCAAGCAGGGTCAGGGCCTTGACCCTGTCCGCCGCGTCGCGTTCAGGTACTCTTCCTTTCATGGTATAGGCGGCCGTACCGGGCCTCGGCGAAAAGGGAAAGGCGTGAATCCAGGCGAAATCAAGGGCGGCGCACAGTTCGTAGGTTTCGGCAAAATGCTCTTCCCGTTCTCCGGGAAAGCCGCTGATTATATCGGCGGCGATAAAGGGGTCGTCCTTGACCGCCCTGAGGCTTTCGACAGCCCTGACAATGTCGGCGGCCCTGTAGGGCCTCCCCATGGCGGCAAGTATGGGGTCAGAGCCCGACTGGACCGAAAGGTGAAAATGGGGTCGTATACGTTCCGCTCCGACCGCCTCTATAAACGCCCCTGAAACCCCGTCCACCGCGGTTGATGAAAGCCTCAGGGCAATACGCCCGGTCCCGGCAACAAGACAGGAAAGCAGTTCGGGGAGGCCCCGGTCCCCGTCGCGGTACTGGTTGATATTCACGCCGGTAAGCACCGCCTCGGCATAGCCTTTTTCCTCCAAGGCGCCGAGCCGGGCAAGGACTTCCCCAGCCGCCAGGGAACGGCTCTTGCCCCTGGCCAGGGGAACCCGGCAATAGGCGCAGCGGCGGTTGCAGCCGTCCTGTATCTTGAGAAAGGCCCGTGAATGAAACGGAAAAGCCCCCGGATTAAAGCGGAAAACCTCGTCTTCCACAGGGAAGCCGGAGTCCGTCAGGGCGTTTTCCGCCCAGTCCCTGATCAGGGCCTTGAGGGCGGGGCCTTGGGGCTGTCCCGCCTTTTCAATGCAGGCGGGAAGTTCAAGAAGGGCGTACTTGCGGGAACCGGGCAGCACGCAGACGCCGTCCGCAAGGGAGGCAAGTTTTTCCCTTTCAAGTTCGGCGTAACAGCCGGAAACAACAATAGCCGCCAAAGGATAATCCCTTGCGGCCTTGCGCAGTATACGCCTTGCCTTTTGATCGGCTTTGGATGTTACCGTACAGGTATTGATGATGATGAGGTCAGGCGCTTCTCCGGACAGGGCAAGGGCAAAGCCCGGAGCAACAAAAGACGAAGCAAGGGACTCGCTTTCAAGCTGGTTAAGCTTACAGCCCAGGGTAATAAAGGCCAGTTTCAACATGATTAAAAGGCTAACGGGAAGACAGACCCTGCCTGGCCCGGTCAAGCCCCCTGCGGGCGTCGGAGAGCTGGGAATTAAGGGAAAGGGCCTGCTCATAGGCGCTTACCGCCGCGTTCAGTTCGTTGGCGTTTTCCCTGGCATAGGCAAGACGGGTCCACCACTGGGCGTTGCCGGGCAGGTAATGCACCGCCGTAGAAAGGGCTATATCGGCGTGACGGTAGCGGCCAAGGCGTATGTAAATTTCCCCCATGTAATAGTACACCGTATCCACCCTCCCCCCCTCCGGGGCAAGGTTAATATACTCCTGAAAAAGCCTGAGCGCCTCGGCGTTTCTTCCCTGAAAATAATGCACCTCGCCGAGTATTTCCACAATGCGGGGATCATAACGGCTCAGGCCGAGCCCGTCCTGGGCGTAACGCTGGGCCTCCTGATACCGTTCAAGTTTGATAAGACTCCAGCATATAACCACATGGGATTCAAGATTCCGGGGATTATCGGTAATCTCCCGCGTACAGATGGAAACAGCCTGTTCATAATTGCCGTTCCGGTACTCCCGCAGGGCGTCGGGCCTGGTCTGCGCGCCGAGACCGGCAAGAAATCCCAGGACAAGAACCACGGCAAAGACAGGCCTCATGGCTGTTCGGAACCCTTTGTCATGGTACACTTGCCGTTAAAAAAACAGCCTGTTTCCATAAACACCTCGGGGGCGCTTACGTTTCCCACCAGCCTGCCGCTTATGGCAATCTCAACCCGTTCCGAAGCGGACACATCGCCGGTTACCGACCCCCGTATGATAACCTTTGAAGCCTGTATATTCGCCTCCACCGCCGCTTCCTCGTCAATCACCAGAAGCCCTGTGGCTATAATCTCCCCGGAAAGCCTGCCCCGTATAAGAAAGGGTTTATCGAATTTCAACGTACCTGAAAAATCGATATCAGGAGACAGAATCGTGTCAAAATCCTCATCTTCAAGCATATCGTTATGCACATCGGTCATGGCTAAACTGTAATGTCCGGCGTATAAAGCGTCAATAGGCGCACGGCGTTGCATCCCCTTCATTCCTCTTTTACTTTATTGCTTTGACAGGGGTTTTCTGCTAGTATTTGGAACAGTTTAACCCAAGGAGAAAGCGATGGATTTTGTAAAAGATATGATGGAAAAGGCCAGGTCCCTGCAAAAACGTCTGGTGCTTCCCGAGGGAACGGAGCCGAGGACGCTCCGGGCCGCGCGCAAGATTGTCGACGAGAAGCTGGCGTCCTCGGTTACGGTTTTGGGCAAAAAATCCGGGGTCCAGGAGACAGCTTCCCAGGAAGGGGTAAGCCTGGACGGTATTACGGTTATTGACCCTGAATTCTCCGCCAAACTCTCCGTCTACGCGAACGAATATTATGAACTGCGCAAACACAAGGGCATGACCGGGGAACAGGCGGCAAAAGACATGGCCGGCTGTCTCCGTTACGGGGCCATGATGGTGCGCCTTGACGACGCGGACGCCATGGTTGCGGGGGCGGAAAACACCACCGCCGACGTGCTCCGTTCGGGGCTTTCCATAATCGGAACCATTCCGGGCCTGAAAACGGCGTCGTCCTGCTTTGTGGTCCAGTGCGCCGACAGGACCTGGGGCCGCGACGGGGCGCTGATTTTCTCGGACTGCGCGGTGGTGCCCGCCCCTTCGGCCGAGCAGCTTGTTGATATCGCCGTTTCGGCGGCCCGTTCATGCGGGGAATTCCTCGGCGTCGAGCCTGTGGTCGCCCTGCTCTCTT
Source organism: Spirochaetaceae bacterium (assembly GCA_031265025.1). Classification (GTDB taxonomy): domain Bacteria; phylum Spirochaetota; class Spirochaetia; order Treponematales; family Breznakiellaceae; genus JAIRTD01. The sequence continues at coordinate 18,687 of JAISDF010000179.1, read as the reverse complement.
TTTCAACAAAGGGTTCCGGGGGAGACCATCCTGACGTGCTCAAAGTCAAAAACGCCGCCGGCATACTGGCGTCCAAAAACCCCGGCTTTGTCTTTGACGGCGAACTCCAGGCCGACGCGGCCCTGGTTCCTTCGGTAAGCGACAAAAAGGCGCCGGGGAGCCCGGTACGAGGCAAGGTAAACACCCTGGTATTCCCCGACCTCGGCGCGGGCAATATAGGCTATAAGCTGGTCCAGCGTCTCGGCCGGGCGGAGGCCTTCGGGCCCTTTCTCCAGGGCTTCGCCAAACCCATAAGCGACCTTTCCAGGGGAGCTTCCGTGGACGACATAGTGGTTACCGCGGCGGTTACCCTTTCACGGGCAAAATGAGACAGCCCCGGGGTAATGACAGGCTCAAAAAAGCCGTCAAGGCAGGGACGGAACGGGATTACCCAAAGGCTGTTTCGATTCTTGAAGAGCTTATATCCGAAACCGACCCGCCCCCGGAAGCCTTTCTTTTTCTCGGAAGGGCCCATCATGCCCTGAAAGACTATTCCCTTGCCATAGCCGCTTTCAGGGACTATATACGCCTTGTCCCTTCCTCAAAGGACGGTTACTTTTTTTCGGGCCGTTCCTATATAAGCCTCGGCCTCCCCCACAAGGCCATACCCCTGCTTGAAAAGGCCCTGTCTATACAGGGCGGCGATCCCGAAATCATGGCCATACTGGGCTATGCGTACCTCAAGGCCCATCGCTCGGGCAGCGCCGTGGAAATACTCGAAACGGCTGTTGAGGCCGCGTCAAAGCAAAGGCTGCCCCAAAAAGAAAGCCGCCGTATCTACCGCGCCTACCTCAACGCCCTGCTTGTACGGGGCATAAAATACATACGAAACGACAATCCTTCCCTGGGTATCCAGATGCTCTCCTTCATTCTGGAAAACGGCGCGGACCTGCTGGGCGATTTTCCGCTGCTGCGCATTGAGCTTGGGCGGGCCCACCGGGACCTGGGGGAATTCCCCGAAGCCCTTGAGCATTACAGCAGGGCCGTGGAAATGTCCCCCTCGGACCCCCATCTCCGCTGGTACAGGGCGTCCCTTCTCATGGCTATGGGCTGGAACAGCGACGCCCTGGCCGAACTTGAGGTCATAAAGGAACTGGGCAATGAGCTTCCCGCCCTGCCCTGGAACAGCGATCTTGTCGACCGTTTTATGATTCAGTCCTTTATGGAAACAGGCCAGTGGCGCCGGGTTGCCGAATGCTGCCGCAACTGGATAAAGACCAGGGGGCCCGATCCCAATATCCACACCATTTTTGCCGAAGCCCAGAGGTCCCTCGGAGACTTCGCCGCGGCGAAAAACCACCTGGACCGGGCACTGGAACTCGATCCCGGCCGGGTCCAGATATGGTATTCACGGATACTGGTTGCCTGGGAAGGCGGGGACTGGCAGGACCTTAAACGGGCCGTGAGAAAGGCCGGAGAACTCGGCGGCGATCCGGCCATACTCGCCAAATACACCCTGCTGCAAGAAGCGGAAAGCAATAACGATGACGTAGGCATGCTTACCGCGCTTCAGTACGGCGTACATTCCCTGGGGCCTGATCCTGACCTCATGTACGCCCTGGGAAAACGCTACCTCAAGACAGGCCTTATTGAAGAAGCCCTGTCCTGGTTTGAAAAAATACCCCTCATCGCCCCCCTGCACGAAAAGGCCTATCTCGGCGGCATTGCCGCCCATGAGGCCCTTTTTTCCGAAAGCGGAAAAAACCACTCCCGCCTCGAAAAGGCCTACAAGCGTTACCTTGAAAAATGGCCCGACAACCGGACCATACTGCGGGAACAGGCCCTGTTCCTCGTCCGTATCTGCGATTTTCCCCAGGCCGCGCGGAAGCTGGAAAAACTCCTTGCCTGGGAACCGGTTAATCCCACCCTGAGGCGGGTGCTGGCCTACGCGTACCGGAAAACCGGCCGCTACAGGGAAGCGGCGGTGCTGCTCAAGGGGCTCCTCAGGGAAAGGCCCGATGACACGGCCCTGCTTCTGGAATTTTCAGGCTGCCTCGAGCGGGCAGGTTCTGTCTATTACGCCCAGATGGTGCTCAAAAAAGCCTTCACGGTCTTCAAAAAATCTTCCGACATCGCCCTGGCCCTGGCCCTTCTTTATTTCCGGGACAGACAGATTGAAAAGGCCTTTGATTTTCTCCGCGAGGCCGCGCTGCGGGACAAGCGTGACCACAGGCCCTATACCTGGATGGCGGCCATCGCAAGGAAATACGGCAGCCGCCACGAGGCCGCGCAGTACGAGTATGAAGCAAAAAAGCGAAAAAAAGGCGTAAATAACCCAAAAAACAGTTGAGTATTTGGCCAAAAGAACTATAATAATATTTGACTTCCCAAGAAGCCTAAAAGGTTTCCAAAGAAATCGAACAAAATACCAAATCGTACGGGGGACTATATGGCAACTAAAGCAATGGATTTATTCGAAGCCTTCGCCCAGGATAAATTGCCCAAAGACAGAGGATACATTATTTCATCGTTTTTCAGCGAAAATTCGGCGTACTCGCGCTACGAAATCGTCGCCTATTCGGGCGTAAAGTCCATTTATCCCACCGAAGAGGGCCTCACCTTCCAGACCAACGGTAAAAAGCTCCATGTACTCGTAGAACCCTCTTCATATCCCAACAAGGCCATGGAACCCTATGTACGCAGCGCCGATGAGCAGATACCCCTCAGGTTCAGCGAACTTGATATCTTCGCGGCAAAAAACCAGACCAAGGTCATGATTGCCAAAAAGCCCCAGCTTTCCTTTTCGTCCTTTACCATTCTCAAACCTACGGGCATAAACTTTGCCCTGGTTTTCTATGATCTCCCCGACATATTTGATTCCCTCGCGATGTTCTTCGAAAAAACCTACAACAAAGAGGCAAACGTGCCCCAGATTGACGCGAAAAAATGTTCCAAACAGACCGTCGAAACCATCACGACAACGATGGGATTCAAGGGAGATTTCGCTTCCGAGTAAGGCTCTTTAGGAGCATACAAAAAAGAAGCCCGGATCAGGTCCGGGCTTCTTCGTTTTTTGGGTCTGCCTTTAGTCCTTTGCGGCCTTTTCCAGTTCGGCCTGAACCACGGCAAGGAGGGCTATGGGCACGGAATAGGGCGAACAGGACACATAGTTGAGCCCCGCGTCCATACAGAAGCGCACATTGCCCGGATTGGCGCCGTGTTCGCCGCAGAGACCGCAGACCAGATCAGGCCTGGTAAGTCTCCCCCGTTCCACGGCCAGGGCGATGAGTTCCATGACCCTGGGGTCCAGGGTGCTGAAAGGATTGCCGTTGATGAGGTCAAAAAGGGTATAGTCAGGCATAAAGGCGGTAAAGTCATCACGGGAAATGCCCAGCGTAGTCTGGGTCAGGTCATTGGTCCCGAAGCTGAAAAAACGGCCGTACTTGGCTATTTCTCCGGCCCCGAGCGCCGCCGCCGGAAGCTCTATCATGGTGCCTATCTGGTAATCCACCGGCTTGGCTTTTTTGGACTTCCGCAGCTCCTCCTCTATGTCCACAATACCCGTATAGCTTGAACCTTCGATTTTCTTGCCGTAGGCGATGAGCTTGAGCTCCGAAGCGTTCATCACTATGGGTATCATGATTTCGGGCCTGACGTCGATTTTTTCCTGCCTGAGCTTGTAGGCGGCCTCAAAGATGGCCCTGATCTGCATGGCGTAGATTTCGGGATAGGAGACCGCTATACGGCAGCCCCGGTGCCCCAGCATGGGGTTAAACTCATGCAGGGCGTCAATCCGGGCAAGAACCGCCGCCTTTGACGGCTTGGACTTCTTTGCCTTTCCGACATAAGCGAGGTATGCCTTTAACTCATCATCATTATGGGGCATAAATTCATGGAGAGGTGAATCAAGAAGCCTTATGGTAACTTCCTTGCCTGCCATAACTTTGAGAATCCCGTAAAAATCATTGCGCTGCATGACCTGGATTCTGTCCAGAGATTTTTTTCTTTCCTTGAGAGAATCGGAAAGCAGCATTTCCCTGAATACGTTGATCCTGTCCGCCTGGAAGAACATGTGTTCGGTGCGGCAGAGCCCTATGCCGTCCGCCCCGAAGGAAAGGGCCAGGGCCGCGTCCCTGGGAGTTTCGGCATTGGCCCTCACATGGAAGGTCTTGAGGAAGCTCTTGCTCAGGGCAATAAAATCAAGGAGCCCGGATTCTTCCGGATCAGGCTCAATGAGCTGGGCGGTTCCGAGGTAGACGCTGCTCTCCCCGTAGAAAGGCACGACTATGGTTATATAGTCCCCCTCGGAAAAACTGAGGTTCCCCAGGGAGGCTTTTTTGCCTGCTATCCTGAGCGCCGGGGCGACAAGGGATACCTTACCGTACTGGCGGGCCACTACCGACGCGTGGGCGGAGAAGCCGCCTTCCGCGGTGAGCACCCCGGTGGAAACCTCTATGGCCTTGACATCCTCGGCAAAGGAGGAAATCAGCACCAGGATGAAGTCGGTATCCTCACCCTTGGCTATGGCCTGTTTGCGGGCCTCAAGGAGAGTGTCGGTACTGAAATACACCCTGCCTATGGCCGCGCCGGGAGCGCCGGCTATGCCGCCCTTCCAGCTCTTGAAGCCCTTGACCGAAACAGGGTTGATAACCGGGTGGAGAATTTCGTTGAGCCGCAGGGGTTCTATCGCTTTTACCACGTCGGCGTTGGAAATAATCTTGCGTTTGGCAAGGTCAAGGAGGAGCTTGATGTCCGCCTGGGTCGATTTCTGGTCTATAAGGCGCTGCTCAATAAGCCATAGCTTGCCGTTTTCAACGGTAAAGCGGATCTGGCGTATTTCCTTGAACCTGTCTTCCAGGGTCCAGGCGATTTTTTCAAGCTGTTTGAGATGGGTAGGGCCTATCTTGTCGATGCTCTGGCCCTGGGCGTCGCTTTCGTTGAATTTCCCCCGGTAGAACTGGCCCTGGAGATGCTTGTCTCCGGTTACTACATTACGGCTGAAAAAATCCCCTGAACAGGAATCTTTGCCGTAATTGCCGTATACCATGGGCTGTATCATGAGGGCCGTATCGCGGTCATTCTGCTCATCCATCTGCAGCATTTTTGAAATTTCATTTAACGTGATGAGTATCTGGTTTTCGGCGCTGTCAAAAAAGCCTTCGGGAAAGTATTCCTCATACTCGTCCATGTAGGCCTCGGCGCTCTTGTCAATCCTGACCGGCTTTTCCTTGGCCCCAAGTTCGTTGGAAGGCCCGGTAATGCCCAGGGCGCGGTCAAGAAATTTGATCCGGCCGCTGATCACATTCTGCTCCCTGGCCTTGTCCTCAAGCTCCTTGATGCGTTCTTCAATCTTGAGCATGCCCCGGACCAGGAAGAGCACCTCATGGGCTGCAAAATCTTTTCCGACCCATTTGGCAAAACCGTCTATGGTGGGACGCACCAGGCCGAAGTTATGCAGCGTCGGATAGGCGCTTACGGCCAGGTTGCTGGATATAACCACCTTGAGAAGCAGGGGGTTATCTTTATCGCCGAATTTCTTTCCTACCGTGGAAGCGCATTTATCAAGGAGCGATCTGACATCCTTTTTTACGGCCTCCATCTGTATCTCGCTGGCTATTTCAGTATCCAGAATGAATCCGGGAAGTATGGGAAAACCCAGTTCGGCGAATTCATTGGCCTGACGGCCCCGGATACCCAGCAGTTCGGGTTCCACGGATTTGGGAATCACATCTATTTGGCTGAAAAAATGTATTCTACTATCCATATTTACTGTCCTTTAGAAGAGCTTTAATACGTTGTTTACCGGCCCGTGAAGGAAGGCCTCAAACATATGGCTTGCCCCCTGGGCAAGATAACGCTGCAGTTTGGCCACATCCTTAATGTCGCTTCCGGCCACGGCAAATTCTATGGCGCTGCCGTGTTTGACCTTACCCCATTTAAAGAGAGAGTTAATATCGAGGATACGCTCCCCGTCATAGTAGATGAACACTTCAAGCTGAGGATATTTTGCTTTATAACTTGCCACAATGCGCTTCCAGGCTTCCACATTCCCGTTATGGAAGAGTTCGTTCTGCACCACCACGGCATAACGGGGGGTCATCTTGACCGGGCCCTTGGGAGCCGTTACCGGCGGCGCCGAAGCGGTTACCACAGGGGCGGCGACGCGCTGGGCCTCAGGCGCCGGAGATGGAACATGGGGACGTCCCCGTGCCTTGCCCCGCGCCGGGGCTTTGGGGGCCTTTACGGCTTTGCGTCCCCGTTTGGGGGTCTCTTTGACCTCTTTTGCCTTCTTGAGCTTTCCGGCCGCGAAATTTCCCCGCAGCAGCGCCGGGGGAGCCTTTATCTTCGCGCCCTCAAAGAGGCTTGCCGCGATTTCGGCGGCCTTGGTACAGGCTTCGTCGGCCGGGGCGCCGCCTTTTCCGGCGTATACCACAAGAAGTTCCCGTTTGCGGAGCTGTCCAAGGCCGGACAGTTCCTCGGCGTTTTTCGGATTGGCAACCAAAAGTCCCATTTCGGGATGATGGTACGCCACAATAAGATCAACGCCCTTCCATTTGGAAAATTCCCCGGCCAATGCCGAAGGTTCGGCGACCACGGATTTAAGGTTGGAAGAAACCGTCTTGTAACCCATTTTATCTACCAGAATCATGCGTAAAAGCAGAGCCGCTCTTTCGCCTAAAAGATCCTCATCACCCAGTTCAAATAAAGTATCGCCAAGGTTTTTGGTATTTCCGATGGCATCCACCACGCCTATAGTTTTTTTGATCTGTCTGACAGCCGAATTAAAACCAGAACGGGTGGAGAGAATCTCAAGATTCGTTCCGTCATTAGCCATAAATTCTTGCCCTCCTAGAAAAAACGCCCCCGTCTATCGGGGGCGTTTCGGTTCGTCAACCGATAGTTAGATTTCCCTGAGAGCGCCGCCACCGCGGCGTCCTGAACCGGCCTTCCGGCCCCTGCCGGACTTGGCGCCGGCTTTCCGGCCCCTGCCGGGTTTGGCGTCAACCACGCCGGCCTTTACCCTGCCGCTTTTGGCGGGAGCTTCCAGTGCCGGAGCGCTCGCGCTTGCCGGCGCGCCGGAATTGAGCATGTCGAGGTAAGCCTGCCCGCCTTCGCCAGCCGCGCCCTCTTCGGGAACGTCGACAAAGGACTGGTTAATGTCCTGCCGTACCGTGGAACGGCGGCGGCTGAAGGACGCAAACGCGGCATCCTGGAATCCCTTGGACACGCCGTGGAGGAACTCATTGAGCACGTTTGCCATGGCGTCCAGAGTGGCCTTCTTCCGCTTGATGGAGGTGATATCCACATCAAGGAGGAGGCCGGGCTGGATATGATAGGGATTGATCATGTAATCAAACCGGTAGTATTCCTTCTCAAGGAAGGCAAGCCGGTCTTCCATAACCCGTCTTTCGATGGGGTACTTGTAGTCGTACATTTTCTTCATTCTGTCGCGCATGAGCACGATGCGGTGCCGTATCCTGTCTTTTTCGTACAGATAGGTCCGGTTCATGCGTTCAACTTCGGTATCCTTGGATTTTACAAAGGAAATCTCGTCCCAGGCCTTGTCGATAGCCTCGTACATGGGCTCGCCGCTCTTTTCCTTGATCTCCTTGCGTATCCGTTTTTTGTTCTTGTCGGCCAGGTCTTTGAAATCGGTAACGCCAAAGAAGGGCTTGGAATTCTCATAGATCACTTCCAGGATATCCCAGAGGTGGCCTACTTCGATCTCAAAGCTCCTCATCTGCACATCGTAGGCCTTGCGGTCTTCAATAAGCTGGGCATTGTCAAAATAGCGCATGGTAATGGAATAGCGCTCGTCGGGGAGGTTGGCCGGATCGGTATCCTCATATTCCCGGATCACGAGTTCGCGGGCGTTCTTGAGGTTCTCAATGTACTGGTAGCCCATCTTGGAGGTATCCAGGATGGAGGTAATTGAGTTAATGGCGGTATTGAAACCCCGGTTACGGATGTTTTCCATATCCACGATCTTCTTGAGGTTTTCCCGCACGTTAAGCTGATCAAAGTTTTCAGGATCAATTTCGGCCCTGAGGTCCTGAATCTTGTCCATGAGACTCTTGGCCAGTACGTTGTAACGCTTGGATTTGGGATCATCAAGTTTGTCATCGGTGTAATCTTCGATTTTGTTCATCTTCTTGAAGATGATTTCGCTGTCGGAGAGTTCCTCAAGCCCCTGGTCAATCCTCTGGTCCTTGAGTTTTTCGATTTCCTTGTCCAGGCTGTCAATGATGAATTTGGAAAGGAGGTCCTTAATAAGGAAAGCCACGGTGGACTGATAGTGGAAAATCGGGCTGATAAGCTCCGAATCAAGGATGTTTACCGAAAGTTTGACATCCGTTACGGTCTTGGGCTTTATAAGGTTATCTTTGAAGGCGCACTTGACGATTGAATAGGCGTTTTCGCCCCGGATAAAGGCGCCCGTATCGGTCTTCTGCCTGAGCAGGCTGTTGGTCAGGTTTTCAAGGTCATTGACGCCGCGCTGGATATGTCCCTGCAGGTGGCCGTACATGTTGACCATTGATTTTTCGATTTCGCCGGTGTTGAACTTGTCAGCGCCGCCTACCTGATCAAGGAGGTCCGCCACCTCTTTGGGGTTATAGCGGGCAAGAACCTTGGTTTCTTCGCCGTCTATAAAATTGCGGACCTTTTTTACCATTTCGTCTTCAGTCGTTACAATGTAACGGTTGAACATGTTCTGGTAATTCTGGTTAAAATAGTTATACAGCTTCTCTTTGACGCCGCCCATTATGTCAAGACGTTCTAAAGCGTCTTTGGGCAGGCGAGAGATAAGGTGGTGAAGAACCTTGTTGGTTTCTTCCTCGAGAAGCTGGTTAACTTCCTTCTGCTGATCCCGGTATTCCTGGGCTAGCGAATTCCGCGAACCTACAGCACTGGGTTTTTCGGGATGAAAAACATTCGGGCTCTTGGGCAGGTCGATGGCTCCCATATCCTGACTCCTTAAAAATTATTTTGTTCCTCTGATTGTTATTCTAACAATTCCTTTCTATCATATCAATATTTTGAATTAAATGTAAAGCCCTTTTTTCATTTTGAGGGCTAAGAACGGAAATATTTAACAAACAATCGGGGGAAATTCCGATCTTACGGGGGTTTTGCCCGGTAAAAGGCCGAAACCGGCGCGGAAAACCGGTTTTCAACAGTTTCAATTGCCTTTCTTTCAAAAAATATGGTACACTACAGGTATGGGGAACGTAATGACATTTGGAAAACGCATACTTTTTTTGTCAGTTTTGTTCTGTGCCCTCCCTGTTTTCGCGGCGGACCAGAGAAGCCGGGGACTTGACGTATATGTCATTTTTGATGATTCAACCATGAACAGCGCAAACAGGACCGAGGCAATAACATGGCTTTGCCTGACCTTGATAGACCGGATTCTGCAGGACGGGGACCGCCTTGTACTGTGTTCCGCACGGGAAAGGCCGGAAATTCTCTTTAACAGAACTATTTCCGGCGAGGACCAGAAAACCGAGGCAAAAAATCTGGTACGGAATATATCCGGCGGCAGGGGAACGGTGAACTACGCGGCGGCCCTCAGGGACGCGGCCCGGCGCGACGCGGAGCGGCGCATCGCCTATACCCTTCTCATCGGAGGCGCGGGCATGGGAGTTTCCCAGGAAAGCGACGTGGCCGAACTGCTCAGGTATTCAAAGACCGATAATTTTCCGGGATGGAAGATAATCACCATAGGACTGGGGGTGGATTCCCGCGCGGGAAGCGCGGCGGCATCTTACATGAATCGCTAGTTTTATCTATACTTTTGAGTGATGATGCGGAAGGCCCTGGATTTTATACAGAAACACAGCTCCTTTTTGCTGACTACCCACGACGGAGCTGACGCTGATGGTATAGGCGCGGAGCTTCTGCTTAAAAACATTCTGGAAAAGAAAGGGAAGATAGTAAGAATCATCCATGACCTTCCTGTTTCCGACCGCTTTCTGTTTATGCTTGCCCCGCGGAACACCATAGAGGTGTGGGACAAGGAAAAACACGCCGCCTTTGCCGGTGAATCGGCTTTTATCATGCTTGACACTTCCGACGAATACAATATAGGAAAATTAGCCGAAGAAGCGCTCCCCCGCGCGCAAGGCGTTCTCATAATCGACCATCATGAACTCAATCCCCTGTCATCCCTGGACGGCTATGTGGATTCCACGGCCGCGTCAACATCGGAGATGATACTCCAGATAGGCAACCGGCTGCGTGTCAGCCCGGACAGGGAGGCCGCGGCGGCGGCCTTTGCCGGCATAGTGTACGATACCGGGTCCTTCGCGTACATGAAAACTTCCGAATCCACCTTTCTTGCCGCGGCCCAGCTTATAAAGGCCGGGGCAAAAGCCTACGACACCTACCAGGCCCTGTTCGAGAGCGCTTCCGCCGGGGCGCTGCTGCTGCAAAAGCAGGTGCTTTCCACACTGACGTTTCACGGCGGGGGCCGCGTAGCCGTGCAGATACTCCGCAAGGAGGACCTCAGTTCTACCGGCGCGAGTTTTGAGGACGCCGAAAATTTCATCAACCTCCCCCTGCGGAGCCGGGAAGTCATGATTTCCCTTTTGATAAAGGAAAACGAGGCGGGGCTGGTGCGCTGTTCCCTCCGTTCAAAAGGACAGATAAATGTGTCAAAAATCGCGCAAACCTTTAACGGCGGCGGCCATGCCACGGCGGCGGGATTCAAGAGCAAGCTGGGCATCGAAGAGACTCTCGCGCAGGTACTGAGCATGGTCGAAATTACCCTGAGCAAACTATGATCACCAAAACATCCAGAATCCTTACCTTCACCGCGTTCATCCTGACGTTCCTCTGTATCGTAGGCCTTCTCGTTTTTCCCCGCCTGCCTTTCACGAAAAAAGAAACCGAAGCGCGCCAGAGCCGGGTGATTGTGCCCCTGGCGCCCGCGTCCGGCGAGACATATCCCGGCGGCGACGCGGAACGCATGGCCTATGAGGATGATATAAGCGCCAAAATCGCCCTTAAAGAAGGGGAAAGCCTTGTTTCGGTGCTTACCCAGAATTTTGACGGCGACCCCCTGGACGAGCAGATTGTGGCCTACCGCAAATCCAGCGAAATTGACGGCCCCGTCTACATAGCCTATGTGGATTTTGACGATGATCTGGGAGGATACCGGCGGGTATGGGATTTTTCCACGCCCCTCACCCGGCAGGGCACGCTGAATCTTTACACCGTCGATATGATAGGCGACCGCAGTATATGCCTTGTCGTCATGGGCATGAACAACGCCGGAGAACAGACCCTTACGGTTTTGCAGAAAAAAACCGTCATGCCCCGGAGCGGCAGGGACAATACCCCCGAGGCGCCCTTCCTCAAAATAGCGGAACTGCGGGTGGACGGTTCCATCAGCATACGGGAACTTGAACGGACCACCGCCTACCAGCTTGGCTATACCCGGGGCGAACCCTTTACCATAGCCGCCCACGGCAGGGACCTTGATTCCCAAAACCTGATGGACCAGATAGAAACCGTCTATGCCTATAACCGGGAAAGCGGCCTTTACGAATCGCGGCGCACGGTGCGCATTCCCGGCGCGCAGATAGAACAGCGCCTGCTCAGGGAACTGCTCTCCGGATCGGCGTCCAAATTTGAAGAGTTCATTGACGGCCTGTGGTATTATGTAAACAGCGACGGAACCCTGGACCAGAAGCAGTATATTTTTTTTGATCCTGAAAACAGGGAAATAATATTTTTCGGCGACCAGATACAGCAGGTTTTTTCCTGGCGTACCTCAAGCCCCACCCGCTACGGCCTGTACATTTCAAGCCAGAATGTTTCGGTAGTTACCCTGACCCGTTTTCTGGAGCTTGAACTTGAATCCCTGGAAGGCATACGGCTCAGGGTGGTCGAAGACGTGCGAATCAAGATAGGGGTCAGCGATCCCTGGAACGGTTCCTACAGAAAGGCCGGAACAGCGGGATCGCGGCGCGAACAGGACTCCCCTGAACCGTATCCGTACATTGATTCGGTGTATTCCGGCTATATAGGCAAAATGACCTTTGACAACACAGGAAACTACAGTCTTGATTCCGGGGGTTCGGTCCAAAGGGGACGCTACGCCTTCTTCATGCTCGGCGATACGGAACTGCTGGAACTCAGGTCCGGCTCCGAACGCAACGTGTACCGGGTAAACTGGGGGGAAGGCGGCAGACCCGAATCAAATCAAAGTCCGCCGCCGGCCGAGCTGACCCTGGTGCGGGTACGCCTGAGCACCAGGGGCATACAGGAACTCCACGAGACAGCCATTTCCATGACCATGAATCCCGAAGCCTGACAGCTCTATTGAAACACCGGGAAAGACTCAAAACCCGCGTCCTTGAGACGCAGTATGGTATGGTTGTAATCGCTTCCCGGCTCTATGGTAACAGCCCAATACTGGTTTCCGTTTACCGTTCTTTCTATAATTGAAGGTTCAAAATCTTTTGCCCTGAGCTTTTCGGCCTGGGCCTGGGCGTTTTCCCGCCGGCCGTAAAGCCCGGTCTGGATAAAGACCCCTCCTTGTATCCCGGCGTCCCGTCCCGTGTCAGCCGCCGTCGCGACAGGCCGCGCGGGGGCCGGTTGCGCCGCCGCGACAGGCTGTGCTGAGGCCGATGGCGCGGGCGCCGCTTGCGCTGGAGCCGTCTGCCCGGCGGAGGCCGACTGCGCGGGAACGGCAGGCTGTTGGGGAGCGGCGGCGGATAGTGCGGCAGGGGGATTTTCCCCGCCGGGATAGAGGAGCCACAACGCCGTGGGAGAGGCCGTATCGCCTGAGTCCCGGGCAACGCGGGCTTCGGGACTCGCCGGGTATTCCTGTATCAGCGTGGTTTTATATCCGGGGTTCCCGGAAAATTTCCACAGGAAATAACAGGTCCGGGCCCTAAACCCCGCGTAATCGGGATCGTCAAGAAAAGACGCAAGCATGGCGTAGTCGCTGCCGCCGGAACGGAAGGCGCTTATCAGGGCGCTCAGGTAACGCGCCCCGATGATCAGGGAGCGGTCCCGCGCCGAGGCAAGCAGGTTTTTTACCGCATCGTCGGCGCTCCCCCACTCCCCCAGGGCGGCAAGGCACTGGGCAGCGCGGAGCGCGGCGCTGCTGCCGCCCGACCCGGCCCACAGAGCGGCGGCCCCTTCAATATTCCCCGAAAACTGAAAAAGCAGGGCAAGCCTTTCCCGGCTTTCCCTGAGCGCCTGGGGAGAAAGATTTCCGGCGCTGATTTTTCCCTCAAGCTCCCTGATTTCAGCGGCATAGGATGTACGGACAGGCTCTTCCGCCCAAAGGCCGGGAGAGAGGCACAGAAAGGCTATAAGCAGAACAGACCCCGTCTGTCTAGTCAATCCCGTACGAACCGTCATTGATATCCCGGATTTCGCCGTCTTTCTTTGTGCCGCCGCCCTTCTTGTTATCCTTCTTTTTTTTGCTGTCAGGAACGGACGGGCCCTGTTCGGAAGCGCCGGCGCCGGCGTTAGCTTTGGCCTTGCGCTTCCGCCCGAAAGAAAAGGCAAGGGGAATCGAACACAGGAGGCCCAGCGTAAACGAACTGAAGACAATGACGTATACCGGGAGATTTAGCGGTTCCTTGGTAAACCAGTACGACACATCACAATAGTGACCGAGATTAAGTCCGATAAACAGAAGCAGTATGGCGAAAAGAATCACCGTTCTCAGTAAACGCCACATAATTTCTCCTTATTTTTGCACCAAAGTTCCCCGCAGGGTATTTCCGCTGAGTGAGGAGAACTTCACGGCCGCGAAAGAACCAATCAGCGAAGCGGAGCCGGGAAGGACAACCATCTCATCACGTTCAGTACGGCCTACTAATTCATCGGCATTTTTCCGGGAAATCCCCTCAATTAAAACGGTTTCCGTGCGGCCTATACGGCCTTCAAGCAGGAAAGCCGTATGTTTTTTTTGCAAGGCTATAACCCTGGCGAGGCGCTCGCGCTTGACCTTTTCGCCGACCCGTCCCTCAAGACCATAGGCGGCGGTTCCCTCCCGGGGATTGTAATGGTACATATAGGCATACAAGAACCGCACCTTCTCCATGAGGTCCAGCGTCTCTTCCAGATCTTCCTCTGTTTCTCCGGGGAAACCGACCAGTATATCTGTTGAAAGGGTAAGGCCGGGCATAGCCGCGAGAAGGCGCGAAACCAGGTCAAGGTAGTCTTCGCGGGTGTAGCGGCGGTTCATGGCGGCGAGGATGCGGTTTGAACCGTGCTGGACGCAGAGGTGGAGATGGCGGCAGAAGAAAGGACTCGACGCCATGACCTCTATCGCCTCAGACGCCAGGTCTTTGGGATGGCTGGAAAGAAAACGCACCCAGCCTATGGGTTTTCCGGGCAGGCGCTCCAGTTCACCGGCGATGAGGCCGAGGAGTCCGGCAAAATCCGTGACCTCCTCCCTGGCATCCCAGCGGTATGAATTGACATTCTGCCCCAGGAGGGTAAGTTCCCTCACCCCCCCGGCTGCCAGAAGCCGTATTTCGTCGAGGATTGCGGAGGGAGAACGGGAAACCTCCCTGCCCCGGACATAGGGTACTATGCAGTAGGAACAAAAGTTATCGCATCCGTGCATGATGGGGAGGAAGCTGCGGAACCGGCCTTCCTCAAGATGGGAAGCGGCAAAGGAAAAAACCGGTTTTTCCGCGGGGAAGGCTCGGTCCGTTCCGGCGGCAGCCCCTGTCCCGGCGGCAGCCCCTGTCCCGGCAGCGGCCCCTGTCCCGGCGGCAGCCCCTGTCCCGGCGGCCTCCCCTGTCCCGGAGGAAAAAAGCCGCTCTTCCGTTTCGAGTATACGGGGGAAAAGTTCCCGCTCCTGTGGGCCCATGAGGTAGTCAATGGCGGGAAACTGTTTTTTGAACTCCCCGCCTATACGGGCGGCCATGCAGCCTGAGAGCACCAGGGCAACGCGCCCTCCGCCGGAGCGGCGTTTTTTTTTCAGCGCCGCGTACTGGCCCAGGCGACCAAAAACCCGCTGTTCCGCGGTGGCCCTCACCGAACAGGTGTGGAGCAGCACAAGGTCGGCGTCTTCGGGACCGGCCGCCTCGGTCCAGCCCCGTTCGGCGCAGACAAGGCGCAGCGCGGCGGCCTCGGCCATGTTCATTTGACAACCGTATATCTCAAAGAAATAGGTCACCCTCTTGCCTTGAGCCCCCGCAGAAACGCGACGCCCTTCCAGACGCCCAGGCCCAAAAGACCGAGTATGCCCAGGTTCAAAAGCCCGCCCGAAAGACGCGGGAAAAGGGGCGAGCGGGAAAGCAGGCTGAGGATGCCGGCGGCGCTCAGGAAAAGCCCCGCCTTTTTGTCTTCCTTGTCTTTTGAGAAGACGCACACAAGGCCGGCCAGGGTAATGATACCCCCGGCTATGAGGCCCGCAACGGACGGAAGGTTTTTAAGGATGAACAAAACCAGCGCCGAGGCAAGACTGCCCACGGCGGTGATTCCCTGCCTGACCAGGGTTTTCCTGGGAACATAGCTTTGGGGAACAAGATCCTGCATGGCAAACTTCTCCTGGACGCGCCCCCGTACTGCCCGGAGCTAGAGCGGCGCGCCGCTTTCATTTTCATCATAATCCGCGCAGGCAAAGGCGCTGTGATTGTGAATACTCTCAAAGTTCTCGGCTTCCACGGAAAAACGGGGAAAACGCCCCCGCTTCTTTATTTCAATATATACATCCCGTACCAAATCTTCAACAAATTTGGGATTGTCATAGGCCGCCTCGGTGATGAATTTTTCGTCCTCCCGTTTGAGGAGGGAATAGACCGGGCTTGATGCCGCCTGTTCTATAATGCCGATAAGTTCCTCTATCCAGAAAAAAGGGCCCAGTTCAACTTCGACCCTGACTATGCCCCGCTGGTTATGGGCGCCCCGCTCGCTTATGGCCTTGGAACAGGGGCAGACGGTGGTTACCGGCGCGGCCACGCTGACGGTAAAGCGCCGCTTCCGGGAACGCACCGAACCCCGGTAGGCGCACTCATAGGCCATCATGCCGGAAAGTCCCGAGACCGGGGCTTTCTTTTCGAGGAAATAGGGAAATACCAGGGAACCGTAGGCCGCGTCCGCCTCAAGGCTCTTTCGTATGTCCTCAAGCATGTGGAGGAAGCGGCGCATGGACAGGTCTTCCCGGTAGCGGTGGAATATCTCGATAAAGCGGCTCATGTGAGTTCCCTTGAAATGCCGGGGAAGGTCCGCGAAAAGATCGACCTTCGCGGTGGTGTGCTGGATTTTGTGGGCCCTGTCAAGGACCTGTATGGGATACTCAAGCCCCTTGACCCCCACCTTTGCCAGGGGAACATCCCGTTCATCCCGCCGGTTCTGAACGTCTTCCACCGCCTCAGACGCCCTCCGCGGCGTCAAGAACATTGTGAAGAAGCAGGGCCACGGTCATGAGCCCTACCCCGCCCGGCACAGGCGTAAGAAAAGCGGCTTTTTCCCTGACGCTCTCAAAATCAACATCGCCGCGTATCCGGTAGCCTTTTTTTGCTTCCGGGTCCGGAACCCTGTTGATGCCCACATCAATGACAGCGGCCCCTTCCTTTACCATGTCCGCGCTTACAAGGCCCGGCTGTCCGGCCGCAGCGATGAGTATGTCGGCCTCACGGCATACGGAAGCGGGGTCCCTGGTCCCGGTGTGGCAGATGGTTACGGTGGCGTTACTGTCCTTCCGTACCAGAAGATTGGCAAGGGGTTTCCCGACTATATTTGAACGGCCCAGTATGACCGCCCTGGCCCCGTCGGTGGGAATGGCGTATTCCTTTAGTATGTGAAGTACGCCAAGGGGGGTACAGGGCACAAAGCCCTTTCTCCCGGCCATAAGATTGCCCAGCGAGACCGGATGAAAACCGTCCACATCCTTTGCGGGGGCTATGGCCATGATGATCTTTTCTTCGTGTATATGGCCGGGAAGGGGAAGCTGGACAAGGATGCCGTGAACCAGGGGGTCCTCATTGAGAGCCGCGATGCGGCGCAGCAGCGTATCCTCAGGAGTATCCGCGGGGAGCCTGATGTCAAGGCCGGATATGCCGGTTTCGGCAAGGGCCCTTTCCTTGCTTCCCACATAGGAGAGGCTCGCCGGGTCTTCGCCCACAAGAATCACGGCAAGACAGGGCTTTATGCCCCTTTCGGCAAGTTTTTTGGTTCTTTCGGCGGCCCTGTCCCTGAGGCGCTGGGCCAAAGCCTTTCCATCAATAATTACGGCCGGCATGCTCTTTTCTAGCACGGATGCCCCCGGAATGAACAGGGAGGGCCCCCCGGCGTGTAACCAGGGAGGGCGTTTCCTGTTCTTCATTATAGTGTGTTCATTTTACCGGATTGAACTACGCGCCCAAATCCTATATAATTTGAAATCTAAGGAGTTTTCATGCCAAAACAGCGGATCATCCCCTTTCTCCTGGCGATGTTTGTTTTTCTGGCCCTTCCCCTCTACGCGCAGGAACAGGATGACGGCGAATCGGAGAACGAAGATATTCCCCTTGAATCGGACTGGTCCAAAATCGACCAGCAGTACACCAGGGGGGACAAGCTCTTCAATATTTCACTGGGACTGGAATTTCCCCTTTTCTTTGTTTCCGAATGGCATGTTCTTGACATGAGCGGACAGATGAAGCTGGGAGGAACCGGCGCCCTGGCCTATGACGTTTTTCTCGGCCCCCATCTGGCCCTGGGAGGCGAAGTAGGGGGCATCTTTGTCAGAACCATAGGGAAGAATATATATTACGCGGTGCCTGTGGGTTTCAGGGTAAGCTACCAGGCGGTCCTGTCGTCTTTTGAATTTCCCCTGACTTTTTCTTTGGGCTTTGCCCCCCAGAAGATGCTTGACCTGGGATACTTCGGCCTCTACCTGAAATTCCAGGGAGGGGCTTTCTGGCGCTTTAACGCCGACTGGTCCTTTGGCCTTACGTCTTCGTGGCTTTTCCTGCCCCAGTTTAACAGCCACCCCGAGGAAACCATCTACGGCAATTTTTCGGGTCTTACCCTCACCGCCCGTTACCATTTTTAGGGAGTTGCGCCGTGTTTGTACGAAAACCAAAACAGTCCGGGAAGAGCCGGGCTTTTGAAACCCTTAAAAAACTCATCCCGCTTTTCTTTTTTGCCGCAGCGGGCCTTCTCGCCTCCTGTTCGCAGGATTCCATTTTTTATGAAATCTCCAATGAGGTAGCCCCCAAGGACCCCCTTATCCCCGGCGGCCCCTCGCAGATTGTGGAGCATGGTACTAATAAGCTCTATGTAGCGCGGAAGTATGTGTATACATATAACAACTCATCGGGAAGCTACCGCTGGTCCCGTCTTTATCCCTCAAGTTCCTTTGACGGAGACGCGATTGACATCGCTTCTGACGGGACAAATCTTTTTGTCCTGACCATGAAGGACTGGGGCGCCTATTCCATGCGGCTTTGGATCAGCGCGGATGACGGCGTTACATGGAACCAGGTCCAAAATAATTCATCCTATGACCACCTTGAAAATATCTACGGCAGCGACAATACGCTTTTTGCCGGGGCTTTTGACGGTACCGGTTCCCGGAACTACGGCGTGCTGTATTATAACAGCGGTAATCTTGTTCCCTGCCGTGATACAGCCAATAATCCCATAAGAGAAAGGCTGGGAGGCGCCGCAAAGGAAGGTTCCAACTATTATGTGGCTGCGGGGAGTACGCTGTACTATGGAACCTCCCCTTCATCCTTTGCGGTG
>JAISDF010000127.1 GCA_031265025.1 Spirochaetaceae bacterium | reverse complement strand
GACGGCCTTCTGCGTTTCCCCGAAGGCGCGGCATCCCTTTCGGGCAGGAGGACGCCGCTGCGCCTGGTTGCCATACTCCGTACCGGCGAAGCCTTTCAGGACACGGCGTCCGGCCCGGCATCCGGCAGCGGCCCGGCGGCGGGACCGGGGACGCCCGCCGTACCTGACGCCCTGCCTGGGGAGAGCCGGCCCTACCATGCGTTACGCTACATGAATCCTTTCAGCCTCTGGCTCCCCCTGCCGCTCCTGCGTTCGGACGGAGGGGACCTCAGTCTGGACGGCGGCGGCCTCCTGTCGGTGATGATGGATCCCACGGACCGGAACCTCCTTGTGCTTGCGGCCTACGGGGACGCGGCGTACCGCATGGCGATGATAGGAATGTTACTCTGGCAAAACACAAGCCTGGGCTTTCCCTTAAACTTTTCTTTTTCGGATCAGGTTTTAGGCTCAGGTAAAGACGCCTACCGGGATACCAGGGGCAGCCTCACCGGAACGCTGAAATGGGGCCTCGCTGAACAGGGCGGAAGCGCCGCCCTTTCGGCAGGCGTTTTCTTTGCGCTTAACGCCGACAGGGAAGACGCTGAAAGCGCCTATCAATGGACCTACAACAGAAGGGAATATGCCGTAACAGCGGGCCTTGGCCTGTCCAGCCGCGTAAAGAGCGGCGGCGATCTTTTCGGAACGGGCCTTGCGCTTAACGTCAGGGCCATGAGCGTCTTTTCCGTATTTGAACCCCGCTATGAAGGATTTTTCGAGGCAAGCGCTGAGACCTTCTTCCCCCTGCGGCTTTCGCTTTACGGCGCCCATGACAGGCGGGGCATGAACCTTTGGGGCGTTTCCCGGACCTACGGCCAGGTCCTGTTCGCCGCTTTCGCCCCGGTCGAATACCCCAACCCAAAGGGCCTTACGCTTACCTGGCTTTCAGGCGGGGAAGCGGCGCTGGGGCTTTTTTCCTTTGAGATACAGCGCAATCTTTCGCATATATACACAAACCGCATGTTCGGAACCCTGGCGCTGAGAAGCGCGGTCTACGACGCCCAGGGACACCCCAACGCCGAAGGGACGGTCCTCACAGGCGATCTGCGCCTTGCCCAGTCCGTCCTGGCGCGCTTAGGCATGGTGTATGCCATCATCCCCATCAAGGCCCTTCCCCTCTTCATCGAACCGAATATCTGGTACGCCTGGAAATTCTCCAACGCCATTTCGGGCAGAGGCAGCCTCTGGAACTTCGGCGTCGGGCTTAATATCAGGTATTAAAAACCCGGCGGCTTCGGTTTCTACGGGGCCTTCAACAGCGCGAGGTAAACGCCCGAAATAACCAGGGCCGCGCCGAGCCATTGCAGGGGCATGAGCCGTTCTCCCAGAACCAGGAACCCCGCGGCTGTCGTAATGACAGGAACAAGGTTTACAAAGATTGTAGAAATTCCTATCCCCAGGATTTCCAGGGACCGGGCATAAAACCAGTACCCCAGGGCCGAACAGCAGAGGGCAAGAAAGAGGACATGGGCCAGCACCGGAAGATCCGGCCTTCCCCAGCGGGAAAATTCCATAAGCGAAAAGGGAACAAAACCCAAAAAACCAAAGAAGGACTGCCAGAAAACAATAAAAATACGGGAGTGGTTTTTGAAAAGCGGCCTGGTACAGAAACAGTAGACAACCCAGCTTAAAGCCGCGCCGAGCATATAAAAATAGCCCGCGGCGCTGCCTGAGACCGAAAAGGAAACCCCCGCGGTGAGCCATACGCCCAGCACCGAAAGCGCGGTTCCCGCCCGGCGCCGCATTGTGACGCGCAATCCATGCCCCCTGATTTTTGCCGCGGTCCATTCGGCAAGCATGCTGATAACGGGAATCGCGGCGATAATGATGGACGCTTCGGACGCGGTAACTATGGAAACTCCGGTATTTTCAAAAAAGAAATAGAGGGTTACGCCGCTGAATCCCGCGCCAATAAGGAGCGGCAGATCCCGGCGGCCAAGACGCTCAGAGCCCGCCAGATTTGCCTTGATAAAAAACAAAAACACCAGGGCTATGGCAAAACGCAGGGCCCCCAGCGTCATGGGCGGAAACACCGTTACCGCGATTTTTATGGAGACAAACGAAAAGCCCCAAAACAAAACACAAAGAATGATGGCAATGAGGGCGCCGCGCCGCTCGGTCATGGATGCTCCTTATCCGCCGGAGTTGTTCGGAAAATCCGGTTTTTGAACAAGTTTCACTATACATTTTTTCCCTTGCCGTAAAAAGCGCTTTGCTGTAGAATTCACCCATGGATGGCCGTTAAAAACGCGGCAGCGTCCATAGAGGACAGTATGAAGTTACAGATACCCTACTTACAGAAAACATTCCCTCTGGAATTCCCGGAGGAAAACCTCTTGGCTGTTGTTGAGCCGAATGAATTTGAGAAGGAAGGCACGACCGAATCCATACTGGCGGAGGCGCTTTCCAGACCTTATGGGCCGTCCGGACAGTCCCCAAAACCCGGAACAGGGCAGAGCCTTGGCGCCTTTCTTGCCGGG